>NZ_DAHVSH010000023.1:0-26720 GCF_027324685.1 Haloactinopolyspora sp. | reverse complement strand
CCCATCAACGCGGCGGCGGCGTCCGAGGCGAACCCGCCGGCGATTCCGAGCGTCCACGGGTCACCGGCGAACAAGCCGTTGGCCACGGCCGTGTTGGCCAACAGCGCTCCGGTCCGCTCTCCCAGCCGGCGCAGCGACGGCCCGGCCCCGGACACCACCGCCCCTCGCCCGGCCAGGATCAACGGTCGTTCGGCGGAGTCCAGCACGCCGGCGATCCGGCTCAGCTCGTCCGGCGCCGGGCTGGGCCGCTGCGCCCCGATCACCGGCGCCCGGGCACGCGGCTGGGCGGGTGCGGGCGCGGCTTGCACGTCCAGCGGCATGGTCAACACGACCGGGCGGCGCTCGACGAGCGCTCGCCGGTACGCCCGCGTCGTGTCTTCGACCACGGACTCCGGGCGATGGAGTTGCTCGCAGATCGCCCCGGTGCTCTCGATCAGCCCCGTCTGGTCGACGTAGAAATTCGACCTGGTGGCGCCCGCCGACGTCTGCCCGGCCAGCACCAGCAACGGCGTGCGGCTCTTCACTGCGTCCACCAGGCCGGTCAGCGTGTTCGTCAGCCCGGGCCCCTGGTGCACGCTGCACACGGCGACCTCGCCGGTGATGCGAGCGTACGCGTCGGTCATCGTGATCGCGCCGCCTTCGTGCCGGGCGCCGACGTAACGCGCCCCCGCGGCCGTCAAGGCCGCCGTGACCACGAAGTTGCCGCTGCCGACGACGCCGAACACCTGGCGTACGCCGAGGTCGGCCAGCGTCGAGCCGACCAGCGCGCCGGCCGTTGGCGTCGTCATGCTCGCACCTCCTGCAGCGCGGTCCAGATGCGGTCCGGCGTGAACGGCATGTCGAGGTCGCGGACCCCGACTGGGCGCAGCGCGTCCAGGACCGCGTTCGCCACGGCGGGCACCGATCCGATCGCGCCGCTCTCACCGATGCCCTTCACCCCGATCGGATTGACCGGCGTCGGCGAGGACACACTCGCGGTACGGATCGCCGGCATCTGCCGTGCGTTCGGGACCGCGTAGTCCATCAGCGACGAGGTCATCGGCTGCCCGTCGGGGGCGTAGACGACCCGCTCGTGGAGCGCCTGGGCGATGCCCTGCGCCACGCCGCCGTGCACCTGGCCCTGGGCGACCACCGGGTTGATGACGGTGCCGCAATCGTCCACGGCGACGAAGTCGGTGATCTCGACGCGGCCGGTGTCGCGGTCGACCTCGACCACGCAGGCGTGGGTACCCGACGAGAACGTGTAGTTCGGCGGGTCGAAGTACGCGACCGCGTCCAGGCCGGGATCCTCACCGTCGGGCAGCGGCTTCATCAGCATCAACGCCTTCGAGGCCAACTCGGCGAAGCCGATCCTGGTCGACGGGACACCGCGGACTTGATACCCGCCATCCGCCTGCTCGATGTCCTTCTCGTCGGCCTCCAGCAGGTCAGCGGCCCGGCGGCGCGCCTTGGCCACGACTTTGCGGCAGGCCAGCAGGACCGCGGCACCGCCGACGGCCGCGCTGCGCGAGCCGAACGTGCCGAAGCCGAACGGCGAGGTGTCGGTGTCACCGTAGGTGATGGTGATGTCGTCGTACGGGATGCCCAGCGCGTCGGCGGCGATCTGGGCGAAGGTCGTCTCGTGCCCCTGTCCGTGCCCGCAGGTACCCAACGCGATGGCGACCTTGCCCGACGGGTGCACCTGCACCGACGCGCTCTCCCACAGCCCGGGCGAGCCTTCCATGGCCGCGATGGCCGACGGCGTCACCCCGCCGATCTCCACGTACGACGCGATCCCGACCCCGATCAGCCGGCCGTCGTCGGTGCCATGGCGCTGCAGGGCGCGCACGTCGTCGTAGCCGATCTCGTCCAGCGCCGTCTGCAGCGCGGCGGCATAGTCGCCGCTGTCGTAGTCCAGCCCGGTCGGCGTGTGCCACGGGAACGCATCGACGGTGACGTAATTGCGCCGGCGCACCTGCGCCGGATCGTGCCCGAGTTCGGCGGCGACCTCGTCGATGAGCCGCTCGGTGTAGTAGGTCGCCTCCGGTCGCCCGGCTCCGCGGTACGGGCCGGTCGGCGTGGTGGTGGTGAAAACCCCGACGATCTCCACGTCGATGGAGCTCATGACGTAGCTCTGCGGCAGCAGCGGGCCGGTACGCCCGATGATCGTTCCCGAGGAGTTCGGATAGAGGTAGCCGCCCATGTTCCCGAGAATCCGCCCGCGCATGGCGGTGATGACACCGTCGTCGTCGAAGGCGACTTCGAGGTCGGCTACCTGGTCGCGCCCGTGCGTGGTGGCCAGGAAGCTCTCGGTTCGTTCCTCCACCCACTTCACCGGGCGGGCGAGCAGCTTGGCGGCGTAAGCCACCGCGGCCTCGTCCGGGTACATCGGCTCCTTCGCGCCGAACGCGCCGCCGACGTCACCGGCGTCGACCCGGATCAGGTGCTCGGGCATGCCGAGAACCTGGCCGATGAACCACCGGGTGTGGTGCGGACGCTGGGTGGTGATCCAGACGTCCATGGTCTGCTGGTGCGCGTCGTACGCGGCGATCATGCCCCGGGGCTCCATGACGAACGGAGCCACCCGGTGGTTGACCAACCGGCGGCGCAGCCGATGGGGTGCGGCCGCGAACGCGGCCTCGGTGTCGCCCCCGGTGTACGGAACCCGGAAGCAGACGTTGTCCGCGAAGCCCTCGTGGATCACCGGTGCACCCTCGGTGATGGCTTCCTCCACCTGGCACACGGCAGGCAGCGGGTCGTAGGAGACGCGTACGGCTTCGGCCCCGTCCGCGGCGATCTCGGGTGTTTCGGCGACGACCACCGCGACCGGGTCACCGACCCAGCGCACGGTGTCGGCGGCTAGGACGGGCAGCTCCGGCAGTGCGACGCCCATGCTCGGTGGTTGCCGGATGAGCGGGATGGGGTTGACGTCGCGCAGGTCAGCTGCGGTGATCACCCGCACGACGCCGGGGATCTCGTCGGCCGCTGCGGTGTCGATGCCTCGCACCCGCGCATGGGCGACGTCGCTGCGGACGAAGTGGGCATAGAGCTGCCCGGGCAGGGTGCGGTCCTCGAGGAAGCGGCCGCGCCCGGTCAGGAAGCGGGGATCCTCGCGCCGCCGGATTCCCTGGCCGACCAGCTTCTCGCCGCTGTGACTCATGCCCTGCCTCCATCGGTGTTCACCACGACGCCGGTCACGATGCGCGCGGCCACCGGATCGGCCAGATACACGTAGGCGCCGGCGTGGTCGCCCGGGTGCGCAACGGCCTGGAGCAGGTTGCCGGCCCGGATCCGCTCGTCTCGCCCGGCCACCCGGTCAGCCGTCATGTCCTGGCCGAGCGCGGTGAGCCCGCCCAGTTTCGTGGCCGACGTCCCCCCGGGCGCGACCGCGTTGACCCGGACCTCCGGGGCCAGGTCTCGCGCCAGGTGCGACACGACGCCGCGCAGGGCCCACTTGGACGAGCCGTAGAGGACGCCGCCGCCTTCGGGGTAGAACGCCGAGCCCGACGACGTCAACGTGACCGAGCCGCTCGCCGCGCGCAGGCCGGGATAGGCGAGGTTGATCGCCAGCAGCGCGCTGAGCACGTTGGTCTGCCAGATCTCGGTCCCGGCCGCGACCAGGCGGTCCGGGTCGAGCTCGCGCAGCGAGGCGTAATAGTCGAACACGCCCACGCAACAGGTCAGGTGATCGAGGCGGTCGCCGCCAGCGGCCGCCAGGGCCTGCTCGATCGCGCGCGCGTCGGTGGCATCACCGCACACCACCTCGACGGCCGCGCCGAGATCGCGACGAAGTCGCTCGGCGTGGTCGGGTGCGCGTTCCAGCACGGTCACCCGCGCACCCTCGGCCACGTAAGCGTCCACGACGCCCCGCCCGATGCCGGACCCGCCGCCGGTCACCACGATCGAGCGGCCCGCCAGGCGAGCGCTCATCCTCCCGGGGTCCGCTCGAGCATCGCCGAGAACGTCTCCGTCGGCTGATAGCTCAAGCAGTCCAGCTCGACGGCGTCCAACTGGACCCGGGTACCGCGCCGGGGCGACCAGATGTCCAGGCGCACCCCGTTCCGGGTGTACACACGGGTCACGACGACGTCGGCGAACTCGTTGGCGATGATGATCGGGCCTTCTTGGCCGCCGTCGCGGGGTACCTCGTCCAGCAGCGCGCCCGGCGCCGGCCACGGCCCGGCCGGCGTGCTGTCCTGGACAGCCGATTCCTCGTCCACGTTGGCTCCTTTCGCCCGCGGGCGTTCAGATGAAGATCGACATGTTGTGGGCGTTGACGACCGCCTGATCGAGCGCGGCCCACCGGTGCACGATCAGCCAGCCGCCGCCGTCGCGTCGCACCACGTCACGTCGCTGGGCGGAGAACAGGCTCGGGGTCGTCTCGTCTCCCCGGCTGCGATAGACCAGGCAGTTGGACAGCACCCGGAACTCGTCCGCGCGCTCCGTCGGCTCGACCAGGATGTTGGTGATGAAGTGCCTGGTCCGCGACGCCGGCTGCTCGGACCAGGCGAAGTCCGTCTCCAGCCGCTTGACCCGGACCTCCAAGGTCTCCTTGGTGTCGTCGAAGATCCGCGAGTTGGGCGAGAGCTCCCATTCCGAGAGCTTCTCGCGCGTCACGCGGACCGGGATCTCGTAGCGGGCGTCTTCGGCGAAGGCCGTCAGCCAGTCCCGGAATCGCTGTTCGTCCAACGCCAGCGACTCCCGATAGAGGAAATCCTTGATCGACTCGCGGGTTTCGCGGTCGACCTCAGCTGCCTGCAGAGTCATGTCATTCCTCTCTGGTCAGGTAGTCCAGCCAGGTCGACCACAGGTTGCGGAAGTTGGTGTCGGTGACGTACGGCGACACTGCGTGCCCCGGGCCGGGGAAGTCCTCCAGCTTGGGCCGCTCCAGCCCCATGACGTAGGGGAACTCCACATCACGCGCCATCGTCGAGCCGGCGGCCCGGGTGACCTTGATCCAGTTCTCGAAGTCGTCCTGCTCGAACGTTCCGGCCTGCCCGAACGTCAATGTGTAGGCCTTGTACGCGGCTTCCTTGTACTCCTCGGAGGCGTCGGTGGGCACCAGGCACCACGACCACATCTCCATCCGGCCCGGGCCGATCGGATGCCACAGCCGCATGGTGCAGAACCGCACCCCCGGCTCGCCCGGATCGAGGCTGAACGGCTGGATCAGGAACGACAGGTTGGGAAACACCGACCCGACCGCCGTGCGGGTCTTGGAGAAGATCTCCAGCTGTTCCGGGGACAAGCTCTGGTGCATCTGCTCCACCAGCTCGTCGGGATAGCCGAAGAACGCCGGCATGCCCGGGGTGTGCCCCAACCCGATGGCGTGCCCCTTGTTCGGGATGTTGACCGCCCAGCCTTCGCTGTGGGTCGACCCCGACGACGGGAAATACCCGAGATGGAAGCCGAACTGGTGGGCCACGGGCGTGTGGTAGCCGTCGCCGGAGAAGTTCTCCGCGCAGATCTTCCAGTCCGTCTCGGCCACCCAGTGATCCGGCGGGCCGTGGACCTCGCTACCGCCCAGGCCCTGCTTGAGGTAGATGTCCAGGTAGAACTGGAATCCGCCGAGGTAGTCCTCCAGGTCCGGCGCCTGCGGGTCGATGGTGCCGAAGATCAAGCCCGCGTACGTCTCGGTGCGGACCTTGACCAGTCCCCACTGGCTGCGATCGAGCTGGCCCTCGTAGCCCTCCTTGAACATGGGCACGCCGATCAGCTCACCGGAGTTCTTGTACACCCAGCCGTGGTAGGAGCAGCGGAAATGCGAGGCGTTGCCCATCTCGGACTTGCACATCATGTTGCCGCGGTGACGGCACATGTTGAGGTTCGCGGTGATGTTCCCGTGCTCGTCGCGCACGACGATGATGCTGTTGTTCGCGATGTAGCGAACGACGTAGTCGCCCTTCTTCGGGATCTCGGTCTCGTGGGCGAGGAAACACCACGCCTTCGAGAACAGCTTGTCCTGCTCGAGATCGAAGATCTCCTGGTCGTTGAAGATGCGTGCGGGGACCCGCCCGCCTGGGATGCCCTCCCGCATCTCCCCCAGCAGCTGCCGGAGGCCGGGGCTGATCGTGGTTGTGCTCATCGGTCACACCCGTTCCGTGTGGGTCCTGCCCAGCCGCTCAGCGACCTCCTTGACCACCTGCTTGTAACGGCCGATGTGGTCCTTGGTGTCCTGGACGTGCCGGTCGGGGACGAACTCGTCGGTGTAGGGCGGACGAGACTTGCCGACGTGGATGTAGCCGGCCTCGTTCACCCGGATCTTCTCCAGCGGGACGTTGTACTTGGCGAACTCCATGAAGTCCTGCCCGACGAGGAACGGCTCGTGCGCCCAGCGCAGCCGCTCGGTCAGCCAGGTGGCATCGTCCATGCGGCCGTCGCGCAGCGCATCGCGCAACGCCAGCACCGGCGCCGGACCACAGGCCGTCGTCGACGACCACGCCATCCCGACCAACTCCTCGCCGTACATCTGCCAGGCCGGGAGCCAGTCGGTCTCGATCGGCATCAGCGGGAACGAGGTCTGTGTGTGGGCCATGTCGTTGTGGTAGCGGAAGCCCACGGACGCGCCCCCGGCATACTTGACGGCGACGACCTGCGGCAGGTCGATCAGTGTCCGGTAGACGCTGCGCGGGATGATGCCCCGGAACGCCGCGGTGTTGTCGTAGACGACGATGGCCTGCTCCGGCACCGCCTCGGTGACGTCGCGGTAGAACCGCTCCATGACCGGGCCGGTCATCTCGCCCCACATCGGCCGCCCCAGCAGGGTGCCGGTGACGCCGAGATCGGCCAGGAAGCGCATCCGGGCGACGGTGTCGCGCGTGTTCAGCGTGGTGGTTCCGATGAACAGCCGGAAGCCGGGGCTGGCGGCCTCGGCGGTCTCGGCGGCGCATGCCGCGAAGGCCTTCCACTCCTCGAGGGTGAGAGTGGCGCATTCGCCCAGCGTGCCGTTCAGCGCGATGGCGTCGACGCCGTCGGCGATCAGGGTGCGGATCATCCGCTCGGTCTCGGCCAGGTCGACGGTGTCGGTGGCGTCGACCCGATCGGCACCGGGCAGCGCCGGCGTCGGCGGGTAGGCCATCACGCCGCGCATGTCGGGTCCGGTGACGTCGGGCAGCTTGGTCATGGTGTCTGTCCTCCAAGTGTGGTGCGCAGAGAGGTGTGGTGCGCAGAGGGCGGTGCTCAGAGCCGGGCGGCGGTGACGGCGGTGCCGGTCAGCCAGGCGGGGACGGGCTCGTAGACGAGCGTGTCGAACGCGACCCCGGCGGCTCCCGCGGCAACCAGCCAGGTGCGGATTTCGTGGGCGCCGTTGCCGGCGACGTCGATCTGGTCCTGGGTGTAGTCGGTGAGCCGGCGGGGGTCGCCGCTGGCCAGCCGGTCGAGGAAGTCGCGATCGAAGTCCTCGTTGATCGTGCCGGACTCGGGCATGCCGACCCAGTGCGACAACCCGCCGGTGCCCAGCACCACGACGCGTTGGGCCGCGGTCTGCGCCTCGACCGCCGACCGGATCATCCGGCCGAAGTCGTAGCAGCGCTTCGCAGTGGGCCACGGCGGATTGACGCCGTTGACGATCACCGGAACCAGCGGGATCGTCGAGTCCGGGTCGAGGTGTTTCAGCGGCACGCAGAAGTTCTCGTCGAAAGCGAGCCCGCCCTCGACCAGCGCGGGGTCGAACTCCGACTCGAGGGCGTGCCGGTAGAGGTGGGCGCCGAGGGCGGCGTGGCCCGGGTAGTCGTGCTGGTCGACGCCCAGAAAAGCGCCCATCTCCGCGGTCACCGGGCCGAGATAGGAGCCCGCCGTGCCGATCGCGAACGCGGGAAGGTTGCCCAGGAAGAAGTTGGTGAAGTGCTCCACCGACACGGCGATGATCGCATCCGGGCGCAGCTCGGTGATCCGGTTGCGCACGTCGGCGAACGCGCCCTCCACGGCAGCGCGCTGCGCCGGCTCGGCGCGTTCGGGAAAGCCGGTGATGCCGGGCGAATGCGAGGCGGTGAATGCTCCGACGATCTGTCCCATGTCCTGTCCCATCAGCTGATCTCCCCGCGGAGCCGGGCGTAGTACTCGGTTCGGTCGACGCCGATCTGCAGCGCGCAGAAGTAGAGGAGGTACGGGTTCGCGCCGCGGTCGTAGAGGGTCTTGAAGTCCAGCGAGCGCATCGCGGTGCGTTCGGTCCCGGCGATGCCGTACTCGTCGAGCACCGTGTCGGGGTCGGCGCGGAACCGCTGCGCGAGATCCAGGTCTTTGCGGACGTCCCAGAGCAGCTTCTGTAGGTCGTACACGCCGATCACCTCGTTCCTGCGTCGATGACGTACACGGCGGGCAACGGCGGCTGCGCTGGTGGCGCCGCGGACGGGTGGCCGGCCCGAGCTCGCCGCCCGAGAAGGAAGGCGATCACCAGGCCGGCGAGTGCGCCGATGGCCATCAGCCCGCGATGGCCGGTCGTGGCGCGCAGCAGAGTCAGGGCGTCCAGCGCGTTGTCGTCGCGCTGCTGCTCCCGGGTGTCGGCACGGTTGGACGTGGTTGACTCGGACCCGGTCGCGATGTGCTCCGGCGCAGCTGCCAGCACCTGCTGCGGTGCGTCGCCTCGGGTCATCTCATGGCACAGGCGATCAGCGAACTGGTCGATGATCGTCCCAGCCACCTCGTTCACCAGGCCCCGACCGAACTGGGCCGGCCGCCCGGTGAGGTCGAGGTCGGTGACCAGCGCGACGCGCGTGCCGTCGCTCGTCGACTCCAGTGCCGCCGTGACGCTGGCCTGCGCCGTTCCGGACCCACGGGTCTCCTGCCCGGTCGCGACGATCACCAGCCGCCGCTGATCACGGTCCTTCTCCTTGATCTGGGCCTCGCCCCGGTAGGTCAGGCGCAAGGGGCCGACCTTGAGCGTCACCCGGCCGGTGAAGACGTCGCCGTCGACGTGATCGAGCATGGCGCCGGGCATGCACGGCGCGATGCGTTCCACGTCGAGCAGGGCGTCCCAGGCCTGGTCGAACGGGATCGGGAGCGTGAACTCGTGGTGGAGTTGCATCACACAACCTCTGCTGCGGCGATCGATGTGCCAGAGACGCTAGGCGCGCGAGCCCCGCCGCCGCGTTACCCCTCCGGGTCAATTCGCCGATCAGCACGGGCAGGAGCGGCAGGCACTTGGCCTACGGATGACCTCCGCTGGGCCAAGACGTGCGCGGACGACCACGGCGTCAGGTGCGCACCCGCGCCTTGACGCAGCATCGGCCCGGCTCGGGCTCCAGGTGGGCGTCGACCTGGTGGCACTCGAGACCGTCCACGACGCCCTGCACGTAGGCGTGATTGAGACCGCACACGAGCGCGGTGTGTGTCTGGGCCAGCGCGTCGAACGGGCAGTTCACCAGCTCGAGGACGTCGTCGTCCACGCGCGGCTCGTAGCCCTGCCGTTCCAGCGCCGCGGCCAGCTTCGGCAGCGGAGCGGGTTCGGTGGCGTCCGGCGCCGACGCGCCCAGGGCCCGCCCCTCGACATACGCGGTGTCGCGCAAGGCGTCGTCGAGCGCCTCGCCGTCCCGAGCGCGGACGACCGCCGTTGCGAGGATGCCGGCGACCAGGTCGTACCGGCGCGGGGGCAGCGACACCGCGAACTCGCGCTGCGCGCGTCGATACAGCTTGCTCGGCCGCCCGGCGCCCGGGCCCCGCTTGCCGCTCAACCGGCGGTACTCCACCTCGAGCAGGCCGTCGGCGACCAATCGGTCCAGATGGAAGTTGACGTTGTGCTGCGCGATACCCAGCGCGGTGGCTGCTTGCTCGCGGCTCACCGGTTCCGGCTGGGCGCTGACGTACTCGTACAACGTCCGTCGGGTGTCATCGGCCAGCGCACCGATGCCGGTCGCCTGGGCCTCCAAGTCCATTCTCCGATTCTAAAACAGAACTCCCTTGACACAAGAAGCTTCGAGGACTTCTATTACAGATATGGTTCGTTTTTAGAAAGGGGGTCGCGAGATGACCACCGCACCGACCCGAGCGCCCGGCACCCGCACCGCGGCTGACCGCGCGTTCATCCTGCTCCGCACCGTGTTCACCATCGCCCCGATCACCTTCGGCCTGGACAAATTCGCCGGAGTGCTCACCGATTGGGAGCAGTACCTCGCGCCATGGATCAACGATCTGGTCCCCGGCACGGCGCATCAAGCGATGCTGGCGGTGGGCGTGATCGAGATCGTGGCCGGCATCGCGGTCGCGGTCGTGCCCCGCTATGGCGCACTACTGGTCGCCGCGTGGCTGCCCGGGATCATCGTCAACCTGGTCTCCATGGGCGAGTACTACGACGTGGCGCTGCGCGACTTCGGTCTCCTCGTGGGTGCGCTCGCCCTCGCTCTGCTCGCCACGGACCGGAGCACGGACACGTGAGCAGCGTCGCTTCGCTGCCCACCGAGCGCAGCACCACCCGGAACTGGCGGCCGCGCGTCTCGCACGCGCGGCCGGGCGTCGACCACGTGGCGGCCGAGCAGGCCGCGACCGATCTGCTCGTGGCGCTGGGTCTCGACCTCGAGAACGAGAACCTGGCCGAGACGCCACGGCGGATGGCGCAGGCGCTGATCGAGATGACCAGCGGACCGGACTTCGATCTCACGACGTTCCCGAACGACGAGGCGTACGACGAACTGGTGCTGGTCCAGGACATCCCGCTGCAGTCGCTGTGCGAGCACCACATCCTGCCGTTCGTCGGGGTCGCCCACGTCGGCTACCTACCGGGCGAGCGCATTCTGGGGTTGTCCAAGTTCGCCCGCATGGTCGAGCTGCACGCGCGCCGGCCGCAGACCCAGGAACGGCTCACCCAGCGGATCGCCGACCACCTGCAGGACGCACTCGCGCCGCAGGGCGTCGGCGTCGTGATCCAGGCCGAGCACACGTGCATGACCCTGCGCGGTGCCCGCGCTCCCGGCGCCCGTACCACCACCTCCGCCCTGTTCGGCCGGTTACGAGACGACCCACGAAGCCGGAGCGAGTTCCTCGCCCTCACCAGGAGCACCCCATGAACATCGTGATCGTCGGGGCCGGTCTCGGCGGCGTCGACGCCGCCGAAGAGCTCCGCACCCAGGGGCACACTGGTGAGGTCACGCTCATCGGGGCCTAGGCCGACCTTCACCGCGAGCACGGGGTCGACAGCACGACATCGCGATCAGCCCTGCTTGAGCCGCCGTCATGGGCCATAATCGCCGGGTGACGCCTGTGCCCGGCGAGCTCGGCCCTTCGGCGCAGAGACTCGCTGAGATACCGGCCAGCGACCTGTTCACGCTGGCCGGAGCGTTGGCCGACCTCCTCGGGGCGCCGGTGACCATCGAAGCCGAAGACACCACCGTGCTGGCCTACTCCGAAGGCCAGCTCGCCGTCGACGATGCGCGCACGGCGACCATCCTGGGCCGTCGGGTGCCGCCGGAGTACCAGGAGGCGTTGCGTCGCGCGGGCGTGTACCGGCGGATCGCTCGCGGGGACGACATCGTCTACGTCGACCTGGTGGAGGCCGGCATGAAGCCGCGGGCCGTCATCGGTATCCGGGCCGGCGACGAGCTCCTCGGGTCGATCTGGGCCGCGACGACCGGCCCACCGACAGCGGAACAACGGCGTGCGCTGCATGAGGCCGTACCCGTCTTCGCGCAGTACCTGCTGCGCGACCGAGCCCAGCGCGACCTGGCCAACCGGACCCGGGCCGATCAAGCGGCCGCGCTGCTGCGTGGCGGGGCCGACGCCGAGGCTGTGGCCGCCGAGCTGGGGCTGGCCGACGCGCACCTGACCGTGGCCGCGGTGGCGACCGTGCCACCACCTCCGGTCCGGATCGACCGCGTGGCCGGCGCCTTGTCGTTACATCTGGCCGCTTCGGCTTTGACCTCGGTCGCAGCCGTTGTGGACGGCATCCTCTTCGTCGTACTCAAGGCCGATGCCGACGCCGCACAGCTGATGATGTCGGACTTCCTGTCCCGCAGCCCGCAACGCGGCCAGCTCATCGCCGGCATCGGGCGCGGTGTCGGCGACCCGGCCGAACTGCACCGCTCCAAGTCCGATGCGCAGAGCATCGTGCGGGCGCTGGCCGACCGGGGCGTGTCGGGTGTCGCGCCATCCATCGACGAAGCCTTCGTCGACGTGCTCACCGTCCGAATGACCGACGTGATCAGCGCTGATGGTCTCGAGGCCTACGGGCCGCTTCCCGCGCTGGAGCGCTGCGACGCCGAGCACGGCAGCGAGTTGGTGAAGACGGCCCGGGCGTACCTCACTCACAGCGGTGACGTGCGCAGCGCTGCGCGGGCGCTGAACGTGCATCCGAACACCCTGCGCAACCGGGTTCGCAAGGCGCTGACCTGTGGCGTCGATCTGGACGACGCCGACACTCGGCTGGCGTTGATGCTGCAGCTGAGAGCTGCGTCCCACGGCTCGGCGGAGGGGTAGCCGGAGGGGATGGCCGATTGCACTGTGGCAGCCGGTCAACCTTGGCCGCTCGGACATTGATCGCGCGCGCTCGCGGAGCGAACATGGCAGCATAACCAGCATCCGGAGGTTCACCGTGTCCGCACACTTCGCCGGTCGCGCCCCGAACGAGGTCATCGTCGCAGGCGCCGGGGTGGTGGGGCTGTCCAGTGCCTGGTTCCTGCAAGAGCAGGGTGTTCAGGTCACCGTCGTGGACCGCGTGGGGGTGGCCGGCGGCTCGTCGTGGGGCAACGCCGGTTGGCTCGCCCCGGCTCTCACCACGCCGCTGCCGGAGCCTGCGGTCCTGGCCTCAGGTTTCAAGGCCCTGTTCAGCTCGTCGTCGCCGGTGTACGTCCCGCTGCGGCCCGACCTCGACTTGATCAAGTTCCTGACTGGTTTCGTCCGCCACTCCACCGCGCGGCGGTGGCGACGGTCGATGCGGCTGTTCGCGGCGATGAGCGAGGACGCCCACGCCGCCTACGACACGCTCGTCGCCGGAGGCGTCGCCGAACCCGTCCGTGAGGCCGATCCGTTCCTGGTCGGTCTCGGATCCGACCGCGCGCTCAAGGCCTTCGTCACCGAGTTGCACCATGTCGCGGAGGCGGGCGTGCCCATCAAGTCGCAGCAGCTCACCGCCGAGGAAGCCCGGGAGCTCGAACCGGCACTCGGCCCGGGGGTGAGCGGTGCCGTCCGGTTGGAGGGTCAGCGTTTCATCGACCCCGGCCCGTTCGTGCACGCACTCGCGCATGCCGTGACCGACCGCGGCGGCAAGATCATCGAGGGCGTCGAGGTGGAGCAGGTGCGCGACCTCGGCGACGACGGCGTCGTGGCCCGCACCACCTCCGGTGAGTTGCGCGCCGACGCGATCCTGCTCGCGACCGGCAGCCGCCTCGGTGACCTGGCCCGCCCGTTCGGCGTACGCCAGGTGGTGCAGGCCGGGCGCGGCTACAGCTTCAGCGTTCCACTCGACCAGGTGCCGTCCGGACCGGTGTACTTCCCCGATGTCCGGGTGGCGTGCACGCCGCTGCGCGGGCGGCTGCGGGTGGCGGGCACGATGGAGTTCCGGCCTACCGACGCGCCCCTCGACCCGCGCAGGATCACCGCCATCATCGAGTCGGTCCGGCACCGGTTCACCGGTGCCCACTGGGACGAGCGCACCGACGAGTGGGTCGGAGCACGGCCATGCACCAGCGACGGACTGCCGTTGATCGGGCCCACCAAGTCGCCGCGGGTGCACGTCGCCGGTGGGCACGGTATGTGGGGCGTGGCGCTCGGCGCGCTGACCGGTCGATACGTCGCCGACGGGATGGTCGGCGCTGCGACGCACCCACCGATCAAGGCGTTCAACCCGCTGCGGTAAAGGTGCGGCAAGGCTGCGGTGTCGCAGTTCAGCGTGCGCGGCATCGTGATCGCCACGGGTGACGCTGTGGTCGATTGTTGCCACCAGCGTCACCCCTCGTAGACACAAGGTCCAGGGCTCCTTACTCGAAGCCCCACGCGACCAACTATTCACTCGGTGTATAGTCGCGCCCATGTCGACCCCTTACGTGCTGCTCGGGTTCCTCGCGGAGCGCCCGCGCCACGGGTACGACCTCAAGCACGCCTACGACTCACGGTTCCCCAAGGCCAAGCCGATGGCGTTCGGCCAGGTCTATGCCACGCTCGGCCGACTCGAACGCGACGGTCTAGCCTTCGCCCAAGGCTCGGATCAGGCCGGCGGACCGGAACGCACGGTGTATGCGGCCACACCCGAGGGGCGCGCGCGGCTCGAAGAGTGGCTGGCCACCGTCGAGACGCCGGCGCCGCACGTCAACAGCGCTCTGCTCGCCAAGGTGACCGTGGCCCTGCTCGTCGCGGATGTCGAAACCGCCAGTACCTACGTCACCGACCAAGTCGCGGCCCACATGGCCCGCATGCGCGAGCTGACCGCCATCAAGACCAGCCCGCAGTCGGCACTCAGCGACGTCATCGCCGCCGACTACGCCATCAACCATCTGGACGCGGATCTGCGCTGGCTGCGCACCACCCTGGACCGCGTATCCGACCTGCATCGGGAGGTGCACACATGACGGCCGAGCCGCTACTCACCGGACGTGGCGTCGTGAAGTCGTACGGACAGATTCCCGCCCTACGCGGAGTCAGCGTCGACGTCGCCGAGGGAGAGATCGTCGCCGTCACCGGCCCCAGCGGCTGCGGCAAGTCGACGTTGCTGCATTGCCTGGCGGGCATCCTCACCCCGGATGCCGGTGAAGTCAGTTATCGCGGCGAGCGCATCGAGCGTCGGTCCGAAGCCGAGCGATCGCTGCTGCGCCGGAGCGAGTTCGGGGTGTTGTTCCAGTTCGGTCAGCTGGTGCCGGAACTCACGATCGCCGAGAACGTCGCGCTCCCGCTGATGCTGGGCGGGACGGGACGGCGCCAGGCCCACACCGCGGCGCTGACCTGGCTCGACCGCTTGGGCGTGGCTCACCTGGCCGACGACCTCCCCGGTGCGGTCTCCGGCGGCGAGCAACAGCGCACCGCGCTGGCCAGAGCACTGGTCACCGAGCCACGGGTGCTGTTCGCCGACGAACCGACCGGCGCGCTCGACACCCTCGCCGGCGAGCAGGTGCTCGATCATCTACTGCGCGTGACCCAGGACCAGGGCACGGCGGTGATCATCGTCACGCACGACGCCAGAGTCGCCGCCTACGCGGCGCGCGAGTTCGCCTTGCGCGACGGCGAGCACGACCCGAGCGGCGTCGGCATCGGCTCGGTCCGCCGCGGACGTCGCGCGCGTGGTGAAGTCGCGACCGAGGCGCGGGCCCGATGAAGCCCGGCGCACTCCTCCGCCTCGCTCTGGCCGGCAGCCGCACCGACACGCTGCGCGTCGTGCTGACCGCGGTGTCAGCGGCGCTGGCCATGCTCGCGATCCTCGCCGCGGCCACCGTCGTCGCGATTCCCGAACTGGGCAGCTCTCCCGACGACGCAGCAGCCTGGAACGTGCAGTACACCGTCGCCTACCTCCGCGAACCAGGACTGCGCCCGGGCGTGACCGTCGCCCTCGTCCTGCTCGTGATTCCCGCACTGGTCCTGGCCGCCCAGTGCGGCCGTCTCGGCGCTCCGGCCCGTGATCGGCGTCTCGCGTCGATCCGCCTGGCCGGCGCCACGCCGCGGCAGACGATGACGCTCGTGGCCGTCGAAACCGGCGTGGCCAGCGCGCTCGGCGCCCTGATCGCGCTTGGTACCTATCTGTTGGGCCGGCGCCTGCTGCACAATCCCGGCCCCGACGGCCGGCTCGTCCTGCCCACCGACGTCCTGCCACCGTGGTGGGTGCTGGCTCTACTCACGGCTTCGCTGCCGCTCCTGGCTACCGGCATCGCTGTCGTGGCGCTGCGACGGGTGAGCGTCGGCCCGTTCGGCGTCGTACGACGGCAACGAGCCGAGAGCCCGCGCATCTGGCCCGGCCTGCTCGTGATGCCGGGTATCGCCGTCATCGCGGTACTCGAACCGATCAGCGCTTACGCGGACAACCGCGATGTCGCGCTGCCGGCCGCGGTGTTCCTGGGCCTCGTCGCCACCGGTGCGTTGATGACGGTGATCGGTGTCGTCTTCGGCACCGGGTGGATCTCGCACCGGGCCGGTCAGACACTCGCCCGCTACGCCCGGCGCGCACCGGCGATGCTGGCCGGGCGCCGGCTCATGGCCGACCCGTGGGCGGGCAGCCGCGCCTTCGCCGTCGTGCTGACGTGCGTGGCCTTCGGGGCCGCAGCCGCCGGGGTGAAAGCCGCCTTCGCCGCGAACTTCGCCGTCGAGGACGAAGCTAACCGGCTGACGGCCGAGGCCAACGGCGAGGAGTTCGTACCCCGGACGGACCTGGACTTTTACTACAACGCCTTCGACCTGATCAACGTGGCCGTCGCGGTCGCTGCCCTGATCGCTGCAGGCGGTCTGCTGGTCACCATCGCCGAGGGCATCGTGTCGCGTCGCAGGACCTACGCTCATCTGTCGGCCTCGGGGGTCCCCCGGTCCGTGCTGCGACGGGCGACGATGTGGCAAGCCTTGGCCCCGGTGGTACCCGCGAGTGTGGTGGCCGCCGTGGCCGGCGCAGCGCTACCGCGAGCGTTGTTCGGGTCATCGGTGACCGGCGGCGGATACGACTCCGTACCGGAGGTCACGTTGAGTGTTCCGATACCGTTCGGCGATCTCGCGATGCTCAGCGGCGGCGCGGTCGTGGTGGTGGCGGCCGTCGTCATGGTCAGTCTGCTCTTCCTGCGCCCCAGCACCCACCCGTCGGAGTTGCGCACCGGCTGACATCACGACCTGCGAGTGGCTCGTCGGCCACCCCGGTTGGTTACCTGTTCGGATCGCGGCCGGTGAAGGCGAGCAGCTTGGTCTGGACGTCAGCATCGTCGGCGACGGCGACCTTGGGACCGTAGTGGCCGCTGGCCCGCAGCACCTCGTCCATCGGCAGCATCCCGTCGAGCATCGCGGCGGCGATGTCCTCGTCGAGTCGCTCGTCCAGGCCGGTGGCTTTGGCCAGATCCCAGGTATGCACGAGCACATCTCCCACGACGAGCATGTCGATCGCGGCTTCGACGGTCATTTCCCCGGGCGGCCCGGCATCGAACGTGCGTCGCGCGGTGTCGGGGTCGTCGAGCGCCGCCTGGAGCGTGGTGGCCAACGCGGTCCACGCCCGAGCCGGATCGTCGTAGGGCAGGTCGGGGAACTCGATCCCGGATCTGCCGATGACCTTGGGGACCCATTCGAGCAGGTGGATCACGACGTCGCGCGCGGTCCAGCCCGCGCACGGTGCAGGATTCGGCCACGCGTGCGGCGGAACCTGTTCGACGCGATCGGTGAAGCGGCCGGCGACTCGGCGGAACCGCTCGGCGGGCGTACCGGCGACGGCGAGCAGGTCGTCCAGCCGGTCGTAGCTGCGCTGCATCCCGCGCTCCATGCCAGAATGCACATGTCCGTCCCGGTTCTTCATGCTCGCGTGCTGTACCCGGACCTCCAACGTCGTGACGCCGTCGCGTTCGGTCAGGGTCGTCGTGCTGAGCGCTTCGGCCTCCGGA
The DNA here is from genome assembly GCF_027324685.1 of Haloactinopolyspora sp. Taxonomy (NCBI): domain Bacteria; kingdom Bacillati; phylum Actinomycetota; class Actinomycetes; order Jiangellales; family Jiangellaceae; genus Haloactinopolyspora; species Haloactinopolyspora sp. The sequence goes on along the minus strand of NZ_DAHVSH010000023.1, from coordinate 9,267 downwards.
TTGCCCTCGAACACTTCGGTGGACACCATCCGCTCGGCGCGGACGACTTCGCGGTAGGTTCCGTGCCAGGCGAGCTCGTCGCCGTCGACGTCGCGCGCCACATAACGCCATCCGCCGCCCGGCCGAAGGTCGATGTCGCACGAGACGAGCGGGCAATAGTCCGGTCCCCACCACCGCAGCAAGTGACGGGGTGTGGTCATGACGTCCCAGATCAGGCTCCGGGGTGCTTCGAAGGTGCGCGTGATCAGGATCTCGGTGTCGGAAGGCAGCGTGACCGTCGCCGACCCATGTCGTGTGCTCATCTCGGTTCGCCCTTCCGTACTGCGTCGCCGTCCGCCTTCAACGTCTGGATGTAGTCGTCGAGGCGGTCGTAGTGCTGATTGATCGCGGTCGTGAGTTCGGTGAGCCAGGTCTGCAGCGGCGTGATGCCCGCCCGGTCGATTCGGTACAGACGCGTGCGCCCGACGCTTCGGCAGCGCACCAACTCGACCTCGCGCAGCACCTTCAGATGCTTGGACACCAGCGACTGCGGGCAGTTCACGTGCTCGGCCAGCGCTTTGACCGTCGTCTCCCCGGTCGCCAGCTTGTTCAGCACCGCTCGACGCGTCGGGTCGCCGACGGCATTGAACGCGTCGGTCGTCGTTGCAGCTCGCGCCATCGCAGAATAATATCCCCATATGGGCATATGTCAATGCGACCGCTGCGGCCCCGCTCGTCGCGTTAGGACTTGGTGATGAGCGACCGATCCGCAGCCGATGTCGTGGCCGCGCTTCTGCGCGTCCAGGACACCGACCAGCTGGCGAGCATCCGGAAACGATTGGCCCCGGACGAGGACGCCTTCGGCATGCGGATGCGAGACCTGTTCGATGTCGCGAAAGCTCACGCCGACCTCGACCATGCCGAGATCGAGCGACTCCTGGATCACCCCGCCTACGAACCGCGTTTGGCGGCGTTGTGCATCCTCGATTTCCAGGCCCGCAAGCCGATCACCGACAACCAGCGCGAACGGCTCTATCAGACCTACCTGGACCGCCACGATCGGATCACGACTTGGGACATGGTCGACCGGTCGGCACCGCGGGTGGTCGGCCGGCACCTGGCGGGTCGGTCGTCGCGACCGTTGTACGAACTCGCCGAAGCGGCTGAACCGCTGCGCCGGCGCACCGCCATCACTGCAACGCTCTATCACGCCCGCTACGGAACCGACGAGGATCTCGCCGACGGCTTCGGCATCGCCGATCGCCTTGCGGCCGACCCGGAACCAGTCGTCCACAACGCCGTCGGGATCTTCCTCAAACACGCCGGAACCCGCGATCCCGAGGCGCTCTTGCAATTTCTCGACGCTCATGCCGCGGCCATGCAACGCCCTGCCCTGCGCCTGGCCATCGCCAAGCTCGACCCCACGACGCGGACCCGCTACCTCCGATCCTGAACGATGGCGGGTTCGCAACGGTGGAGTGTGACGTGTCCCTCTCGTGTCGAGGTGGCGCCGGTGGCCTGCCGGGGTCGACCATGTGGTGGTGACCCCCTCATCTCCCCGATCCGGTGCCGGTGGCCGACCGGATCCCACCGGCGAGGCCGGGACTTCTGTACCCGCGCACGGATACCTGCTGGGCAACGCCCGCGCCGAGGCGGGCGAGCGATTCGTGTGGCTGGCCGAACTGTTCGACGGCGTGACACTCGGGCACATCGAACGTCTGGGGGCCGGGCCTGGATCGCACTGCTGGGAAGTAGGGGCCGGCGGCCGCAACATCCCGGAGGCGCTCGTGGCCACCGTCGGTCCGAGCGGGCGCGTGCTGGCGACCGACATCGACACGTCCTGGCTCGAGCCGACCGGCGCGTACGAGGTGCTCCAGCACGACATCGCCGCTGACCCGCCCCCGGAGCCGGGAACGTTCGATCTGGTGCACGCCCGGCTCGTGCTGGTCCATGTGCCCGACCGGGCCCGGGCGCTGGCCACGATGGTCGCAGCCCTACGACCCGGTGGTTGGCTGCTGATCGAGGACGCCGACACCGCGTTACAGCCTTTGGCCTGCCTGGACGACAACGGCCCGGCGCAGCGGGCCAACCGGCTGCGCGCCGCGATGCGCGAGCTGTTGGTGCGCCGTGGCGCCGACCTGAGCTTCGGCCGGACCCTGCCACGAGTCTTGCGCGCGGCCGGCTTGGTCGATGTCGCCGCAACGGGCTCGTTCCCGGTCGGCGGGTTGGCCTGCAACCGGCTGGAGATCGCGACGATCCACCACGTGCGCGACGAACTGCTCGCGGCCGGCCTGGCCGACGAGGCCGAGATCGACGCACACCTGGCCGCCATCGAGGCCGGCGAACTCGATCTCACCTACGCGCCGCTGATCTCGGCCTGGGGTCGCCGCCCAGCCGAGTAATCGCACTCGTTCGCCATCGGACGGGCCGTTCGCCCCTCCCCGATGTCGACCCGTCGTGGTGTCGTCGTCAGTGCCAGCAGCACGATCCGAAAGGGGGCGACGATGAAGGCGCTCGTTTACCACGGCCCTGGGCGCAGGTCTTGGGAGGACGTCCCGGATCCCGCGATCAAGCACCCCGACGATGCCGTCGTCCGCGTCGACTGCGTCACCATCTGCGGCACCGACCTGCACATCCTCAACGGCGACGTCCCCACCGTCGAGCCTGGGCGCGTACTGGGTCACGAGGCCGTCGGCACGGTCGAGGACATCGGCAGCAACGTCCGTAACGTCGCCGTCGGCGACCGCGTCCTGGTGTCGTGCATCTCCGCCTGTGCCCGGTGCCGCTATTGCCGCGATGGCCGCTACGGGCAGTGCCTCGGTGGCGGCGGCTGGATTCTCGGCCACCGCGTCGACGGCACCCAGGCCGAACGTGTTCTCGTCCCGTTCGCCGACACGTCGGCCTACCGTCTTCCCGAGACGGTCAGCAGCGAGGACGCCGTCATGCTCGCCGACATCCTGCCCACGTCGTACGAGGTCGGCGTCCTGGCCGGCGCCGTGCGTCCCGGCGACACGGTGGTCATCGTGGGCGCCGGCCCGATCGGCCTGGCCGCTGTCATCACGGCGCGACTGCTGAGCCCGTCACACATCGTCGTCGTCGATCCCGCTCCCGGACGGCGCGAGGCCGCCATCTCCTTCGGCGCCGACGTCCAGATCGACCCCACCGTCGACGACGTCGCCACCCGAGTTCGCGCACTCACCGACGGCTTGGGTGCCGACGTGGCCATCGAGGCGGTCGGCATCCCGGAGACGTTCGAGAGCTGTGTCGACATCGTCCGGCCGGGCGGCCACGTCGCCAATGTCGGCGTGCACGGCAAACCCGCCGCGCTGCACCTGGAGACGATCTGGAGCCGCGACCTCACCATCACCACCGGGCTGGTCGACACCGCCACCACCCCGGTCCTGCTCCGCATGCTCGCCGCCGGCCAGCTCACCATGCCAGGCCTGATCACGCACCGGTTCGGCATCCACGAGATGCAGGACGCCTACGACGTCTTCACCCGACCGGCCGAGACCGGCGCACTCAAAGTCGCCCTCTTCGGCAGTCACGTGCCCCAACCCGATCCGCATTGACCACGCCACGCTTCCGGCGGGCGCCACCGGCTGGCGGTGTACGGGTTCGCCACCGTCCCGCGCTGGTGCCGAAAGTCCCCAGGTCAGGGGGACGAACGCGGGTGGCGCAACACCGTGGACGAGCCCAGGATGCAAGCACAGGATGAACCACGTTCGAGAGTCGGTGCAGCCGCCATGCGCGCCTTGGTCGTCTTCGAGTCGATGTTCGGCAACACTGAAAAGATCGCCGCGGCGATCGCCGACGGGCTGTCGGCCACCATGGACGTCGAGACCGTCGAAGTCGGCTCAGCGGGTGAGTCCGTCGCAGGCGTCGATCTGCTCGTGGTCGGCGGCCCGACCCATGCCTTCGCCATGACCCGGGAGTCGACCCGCAAGAGCGCGGCTGAGCAGGCGCCCGAAGGCATCGTCTCGAAAGGACCTGGTCTTCGCGAATGGCTCTCCGCCCTGGACAGCGCCGACGCCGCCATCGCGACGTTCGACACGAAGGTGGCCAAGCCCCGGTTACCGGGGTCAGCAGCACGAGGGGCTCGCCGGCGCTTGCGTCGTCTCGGGTACCGCCCGGTGACGGCGGCGACCACCTTCTACGTCACCGGCACCACCGGGCCGCTCATCGCCGGCGAAGAGGAGCGGGCTCGCCGGTGGGGCGACCAGCTCAGCCAGACGCTGGCTCCGCACTGATCCTCGACTGGAGATGGTCGACATGACGTCCGACATCCGCACCGGCATGGCGATCCTGGACGAGGATGCGTGCTGGAGCCGGCTGGCGACCGTGGGTCTCGCCCGGATAGCCATCGCTATCGCCGGTGATCTGGAAGTGTTCCCGGTCAACATCGTCGTGGACGACCGCAGCATCGTCTTCCGCACCGGTGAGGGCACCAAGCTCGCCGCTGCGGTGATCGCGCCCCAGGTGGTCGTCGAGGCCGACCATGTCGACTCGGTGACGGCGCGGGCTTGGAGCGTGGTGGTCAAAGGCCGGGCCGAACGCCTGGAGCGCTTTGCCGACATCTATTACGCCGAAGAACTCCCGCTGCCGACGTGGACCAGCCATCCCAAGCAGTGGTTCGTCCGGGTCCAGCCAACCGAGATCACCGGCCGGGCGTTCACGGCGGTGACGACGGGCTGAGGACTCAGTCGCGAACGACCGTGACCGGGACCGGCATCTGCCGCAGGATGCTCCGCGCGATCGAACCCAGCAGCATGCCCGTCACCCGGCCGTAGCCGCGCCCACCGATCACCGCCAGGTCCACGTCCTTGGCGTACTCGGCCAGGATCGCGGCGGGATGTCCGTACTCGGTGGCCGTGGTCACCTCGACGTTCGGATACTTCGTCCGCCACGGGTGGACGGAGTTGTCGAAGACATTCTCGGCCGCGCGCTCGAAGTGCGCGACGTCGCTGCGCAGCGGCCGGTCGGCCGGGTAGGCATAGGGCAGGCTGATCACGTGGACGGCCACGATTGCTGCGCCCCTCGCTGCGGCCAGCGCGAAGGCGTACTCCACGGCCGACTCGCCGCGCTGCGAGCCGTCGACGCCGAGCAGCACCCTGCGGCGCGGAGTCGAGCCGGGCTCCCAGGTGTCCGGGACAACGGTCACCGGCACTCGCGCATGTGCCGCGGTGGCCAGAGCGGTCGAACCGAGCACCAACTCGGCCAACTTGCCGCGCCCTTGGCGCCCGACGACCAGCATCGGTGCACCGATCGATTCCCGTAGCAGGACCCGCGGCACGATCCCGAAGCGCAGCACGGTCTGCACCTCGAGATCGCCGAAACCCCGGCTCGCCAGGCGATCCAGGGCCTCGTCGAAGATGTCGTCCGCGAGCTCCTGTGGCGCGATGTCGATGACGGCGAGCGCATAGCGGTCTCCTGGATGGACGTAGACCAACTCCAGCCCGCACCCGCGCGTCCGGGCCTCCTCAGCGGCCCAGTCCAACGCGACGAGCGCAGCGGGTGAGCCGTCCAGGCCGACCACGACCGGCCGGTTCTCGACCGGCTCCGGTTCCGCCTGCTCCGCGGCGGCCGCTGCTGTCGTCATGTCTCCAGCACACCGGACCCGATGGCCGATCGGCCAGGGCAGCGTGTCCTACCCGGCAGGGCCGAAAGGCCATTACGGTTCGTACCGGTACAGGTCGGTGCCGCGACTGAAGACGATCTCGCCGTCGGGCGTGACGACGAAGTGCTTCACGTCGGCCTGGAGCTCGGTGACGGCGCCGCTCGCGGGGTCCAAGGTGTACAAGGTGCCGAGCGCCAGGACGAGCAAGGTCCCGTCGTCCCGGCCCTCGACCTGCCCGGACGCCCAGACGTGGCTGACATCGGTCCAGTCGAACGGCGCGATCTCGATCACCCGCGCAACCTCCCCGGTTGCGGGAACGTACTCGAAGACCTTGCCCACGGTCACACCCCAGACGTGACCGTCCGGCGTGACGGTCAGCCCGGTGATCGCTCGCTCGCCGGTGACCGGCACGACCTCCCACGCCTTCGTCCCGCCGCCGGGGCTGCCACCGGTGTCCCAGCCGAACAGCACGGCATCGGACTGCGTCGGGGGCACGCCCAGTCCGCCCCAGACGGACGTTCCTCCGACGACCTGACCGTCGAGCGAGGTCAAGGCTGTGATGCTCTGCTCGGGCACGACATCGCGGTGGACGTGATAGTCGTCGGTGCTGGGGTCGATGAGGGTCAACGCTCCGCCCAGATCGCCGTACCCGGGCACCGTCCCGGTAGCGACCAGGTCGCCGGCCGACGTCCAGGCGAACGGCCGGTCCTGCCCGTCTTCCTCGAGCACCGCGATGGTGTATGGGTTCGTGCCGTAATCGAACGGGAGGGAGGGGTCGAAAGCCAGCAGGACGCTACCGGTGTAGACCCCGAGGTAGAGCTTGTCGCCGTGCGTGTGCATGCCCTCGACCTGGCCCACCGTACCTGCCGGGAACTGGATGGACTCCGACGTCGCGGGATCGACGACGGCGAGGCCGCCCGACTGGTACCCGCTGACGTAGACCTTGCCGTCCGGGCCGACCCCGATGCTCTGCACGTTCGCCGGCGCACCTTCGATGGGCGTATCGACCGTCTCGTGCGCGCCCGTGCGCGGGTTGTAATACCACAGGCGGCCGAGGTAATCGGCCATCGCGAGGGTGTGTCCCGGATAGTCGCGTGCCGACGAGGGCCGGGCGCCGGCTCCGGCGCGGTGCACCCAGCCGAACGATCGTGCCGTGTAGCTGTCGCTCACCGGCGTCGTACCGACGTCACCGGTACGCGGGTCGTACCACCTCCACGTCCCGTCCGCGGCGACGTAGTAGAGCGGTTCACGCCCGTGGACCGGCGAGACCGACACCGAACCCGCCGCGGGACCGAGATCGTCGATGAATTGCCGCGTAGCCGTGTCCAGGACGAGCAACGGGTCGTTCGGCGTGGTCACCCAGACGAAAAGCAGCCCACCGCGCACTTCGAGCGAGTAGATGAAGGTGTGATCGCGATACTCGGCCGGCAGCTCGATCTCTTCGCGGTCGCCGGATTCCGCGTCCACAGCGAACAGGCGGGCGCGTTCGGACCCGAGGCCGACGTACACCGTGTCGCCGTCCACCGCGACACTGCGGCCATAGTCGCCGCCGTCCGCGATGCGTCCGTAGTCGCGCACCTCGCCAGAGCGGGGGTCGTAGCGGAACAGTGCACCACTCGGGTACGTGCCGCCGTAGATCCGGCCGCGATCGTCGACGTCGATGCGCCAGATGTAGGTCTCACTCTCGATCGGCCGGCCGAGATCCTCCGCCGTCCCCGATCCGGGTTCGTATCGGTAGAGGTGTCCGTTGTCCCACGACCCGACATAGACGACGCCGTCGGGCGCCACGACGGTCCCCCACGCTCCCGCCGCGCCATCGAGAACGGCCTGGTCGATCTGTTCGTTGGCGCGGATGTCGAGAGCCGCCAGCGTCGCGGGCCCGCCGTTGACCGCGAAGTACGCCACCTCGCGGCCGTCGGGCCACTGGCCGAAGGCCGTGGAGTTGACGGCGACGTTGTGGATCGGCGTGGCGATCAGGCTCGATGCCGTTCCTTCTGCTGCACGCCCGGTACCGGTGGCGCGGGCCGCTGCGGCCAATCCGGGCGGGGCGAAGACGGCGCCCATCGTGGCGAGGCCGGCGACCATGACCGAACGGCGGGACAACAGCACAGCGGCGGGTGCAGGAACGGGGCGGTGCGATGTCACGGAACCTCCTGGGCAAGGCGTTCGAGCCGGCGCGATCAACCACTTTCGGCCTAGGCCGTTTTGAGATGAATTGGACTATACCAATGAGTCACCGGCGAGCGTCAAGATGGCGTGAAAACACCAACTCAAAGCATGTTCGGCATGTTCGGCACCAGATCGCCCGTCGGTGAAATCCCGGCACCACGGCGCTTGGTAGGGTGAAAGCTGGTGTGCCGGGAAGTCTGGTCGGCGTTTCATAGCCGTCGATCCCGGAGACTCCCGTGCCGAACTCTTCGCCTGCCAAGCCACGACTGTTCCGACGTGGTTCGTGGCCAGAAGCTTCGCGAGTGGCCGAGGTGCTGCGCGCCGAGACGACCGGCGGCCTGCTACTCATCATCGCAGCAGCTAGCGCACTGATCTGGGCGAACTCTCCCGTCGCGGACTCGTACGCGGCACTCCGCGATTTCCGCGTGGGGCCGGCGAGTCTCCACCTTGATCTCACTCTCGGCACGTGGGCCGCCGACGGCTTGCTGGCGGTGTTCTTCTTCGTCGTCGGTCTCGAGCTCAAGCGGGAGTTCGTCGCGGGCGATCTACGCGACCCACAGCGAGCAGCGCTTCCGATCGTGGCAGCCGTCGGCGGGATGGCCGTACCGGCGCTGGTGTTCCTTCTCTGGAATCTCGGCGCGAGCCCCGGCCCCGAGGGTTGGGCCATCCCGACCGCCACTGACATCGCTTTCGCGTTGGCCGTGCTCGCGGTGATCTCGACCCACCTACCCACCGCGCTGCGGACTTTCCTGCTCACGCTCGCCGTCGTGGACGATCTGCTGGCGGTCACTGTCATCGCGGTGTTCTACACCGACGAACTGCGGCCGATGTTCCTCGTTCTGGCGATGCTGCCGCTTGCCGCATTCGCACTGGCCGTTCAGCGAAACGTGCGCGCCACATGGCTACTGGTCGCGCTAGCTGGCCTCACCTGGTTCCTGGTGCACGAGTCGGGCGTCCACGCCACGGTTGCCGGTGTGCTGCTCGGGTTCACCGTGCCGGTGCTGCACCGCGCCCGCACCGCCGCCGCTACCGAGGAGCTGCCCGGACTCGCCGAACAGTTCGAGCACCGCCTACGGCCACTGTCAGCCGGCTTCGCAGTACCCGTGTTCGCTTTCTTCGCCGCAGGCGTCACGATCGGCGGATTCACTGGGCTCATCGAGTCACTACGCCACCCGGTGGCGTTGGGAATCATCTCGGGCCTGGTGATCGGCAAGGCGGTCGGCATCGGCGGATCGGCGTACTTGCTCGCCCGATTCACCGGAGCTGATCTCGACGAGCAGCTTTCGTGGACCGACGTCGTCGGCCTGGCCATGCTGGGCGGAATCGGCTTCACCGTCTCACTGCTCATCGGTGATCTCGCCTTCGCCACCGACGGCGCGCTCGACGAACACGTCAAGGTCGGTGTCCTGACGGGCTCCCTCACCGCTGCCCTGCTGGCCACGCTCGTGCTGCGGCTGCGCAATCGCACCTACCGTCAATTACACGAACTCGAATCTTCCGAC
>NZ_DAHVSH010000011.1:0-10399 GCF_027324685.1 Haloactinopolyspora sp. | reverse complement strand
CCCTTGGCTGCGTGCTGGACGAGCTCACCGACGGAGAGGTCGGCCATGTGAACTCCCGGTACTCTGCCACAACCGCCGGAACAGAAGTCGTCGTCGACTGGCGGCAGAGGGCGCTTTCAGCCCTGACCGAGTATATGACCTCATGAAGACTCGCCGTCGGTGACGGGGACGTGCCTCCGGGCACGACATCGTGTCGTGCGTCGCCCACGTTCCCGTCACCCCCCGTTTTCATGATCATCGCAGTGCTGCCCCCCGCAAGGCTGCGATGATCTCGACGATGCGGAGCCTGATTAAGGCCCGCCGCCAGTCCGAAGTGGAGCCAGCGCCGCGAACCGGCTGGAGGGAGGCAACGGAGCTGGAATCGTGCACCCGTGCCTCCCGAGTTGTCGCGGCGCACGACCGGAGGTCTCCGGACGGCGGAACGCCTCTGGTGGCTTTGGGGCGTTCACCTGTACAGAGTCGCCGCGAGCGCCTCAGATACATCGAACCGGAAAAATCTTCGTGGATTTTCCGGATGCGGCCGAACCGGGGCAGTGTCAGTCGCCCTTGCGGCGGCCGAACATGATCTCGTCCCAGCTGGGCACGCTCGGGCGCCGGGACCGGCTGGACCCACCGGACGCCTTGCGCTGCGGCGGGGCGGGTTGGTCGGCCGTGGGGGCGAGGTCGGGCTGTTCCTCGGTCTCGACCCGCGAGGCGATGTCGCTCAGGCGCAGGCGTTCGCTGGTGGCTTCGTCGTCGCTGGTGTCGGCGGCTTCCGGCTGATCGCTGGGCTCGCTGAACAGCTCGGGCTCGCGACGTCGCCGCTCGGCGGGCCGGTTACCGCGCTGACCCCGCCGCGAGCGCCGGGCGGCCGGAATCGGCGCGGTGTGCTCACGCTCGTCGTCATGGTCCGCGCTACCTGTGGCCCGGGCCAGCTCATGGATCGGTGCGCCGGCGGCGAGCGGGACGCCCGCCACCGCATCGGAGCCGTCGTCGGCCGGTGGCGATTCGACGACCGACAACCGGGCCGGCCCGGCCGGCACGTCGGGCTCTGGTGCAGGTGCCGGTGCGGGTTCAGGCTCGACCGGCGCGACGCCGGCGATGACGCGGGCGGGATCGTTCTCCGGCTGTACCGAGCGACCGGACGGGTCGAAGGAGAACAGCGCGGTGTCGTCCGCCTCACCCTCACCCCACGTGAACTGGACCAGCCACCGCCCGTCCTCGCGCCGCCAGGCATCCCATTCCAACTGCGACGGGTCGGTGCCGTGTGCGGTGGCCGAGGCGTTCGCGGCAGCTTCGAGGGTCTGCGGCGGCCCGTCGCCACCCAGCCGGCGTACGGTGGCCTGGCGAGCGCGCTCGGCGATGTGCTCGCGTTCGGCGAGGACCGGACCGGCGAATCGCTCGACCTTGTCTCGTGGCATGCCTGCCACCGCAGCTACGGCGTCAAGCGACTCCCCAGCTCTGATGCGGGCCTGGATGTCGCGTGGACGTAACTGGCTTTCGAGCTGGATATCCAACTGTCCCAACCTCGCTCGGTCGCCTCGGATCGCGGCGTGCAGGCGGTCGTCCACGCGCAGCGCCATCAGTTCGTCGTCGTGTCCGGCGAGGTAAAGATGCGTGCCATCGTCGCTGACGGCCATCAGCCGCAGTTCACGCATCTCAACACCTCCTACACACGACTGGCACCATCGTCACCCGGATGGTGGCTGCAACCAAGCCGCCACGCCGCCGCACGTCCAGGTCAGGCGATGTTCTCAGCGGCCCAGGACGCGATCGAGATACCCGTTGGCCATGGTTCGGTGCGGGTCGACCTCGTCACGTACCGCCAGGAAAGCACCCATCCGGTCGTACTGATCACGAACATACCCGGCGTCCATCGTGTGCAGTTTGCCCCAGTGCGGGCGTCCGGAGTACGACGTCCACAGCCGCTCCACCGCGGTGAACCACCCGCTGTAGGCGGTGCGCGGGTAGGCGTGCACGGCGACGTAGACGGTGTCGCGGCCGTAGGCCGGCGACAGCCACACGTCGTCGGCCGGAGCGAAGCGAACCTCGACCGGAAACGCGATGCGCCACGGCCCGCGGGCGGTCAGGTCCCGAAGTTCGCGCAGCGCGGGTGCAGCGGCGGCCAGCGGCAGGGCGTACTCCATCTCGTGGAAGCGCACCCGCCGTGAGCTGGTGAACACCGCAGGGGCGTCGTCGACGTACGTGCGCCGGCCGATGAGCCGGCTCGCGGCCCGGTTGAGCATGGGCGTCGCCTGCGGCGCAGCCCTGCTCAGCCGCTGCACCGCGGCCACCCCGGCGTTCTCGACGACCTCGTTGGCCAGCCACGAGGCCACCCGCCCGCGGCGGCTCGGCCGGTCGGTGGTGCGCCGATTGCGCTTGAGCTGCACCGCGCCGGTGAACGGCAACCAATAGAACTCGCAGTGTTCCTCGTCAGCGGCCAGATACGGCACGTTGTCGAGGACGTCGTCGAGGCGGGCCGGCTCGGTCACGGCCCGCAGCGTGAACGCCGGCTCCACCCGGAACGTGACGGCGGTGACGATCCCCAGTGCGCCCAGACCGAGCCGGGCGGCGTGAAACAGCTCGGCGCCAGACCCGTCGTCGTGCCGGCCGACGTCGATCAGTGTGCCGTCGGGCAGGACCATGCGCAGGTCGGTCACCGCGGCCGACAGGGAGGCCGAGCCCCGGCCGGTGCCGTGGGTTCCGGTGGCGATGGCGCCGGAAACGGTCTGCACGTCGATGTCGCCCATGTTCGTCAAGCCGTAGCCGTGGGCCGCGAGCAGGGCATTGAGCTCGTGGATCGTCGTGCCGGCGCCGACGGTGGCCCGGGCGCCGCGGACGCCGTCGGGCCGCAGCGAACGCAGCCCGCGCAGGTGGTCGAGACGGACCTGTACACCGTCGGTAGCCGCGACCGAGGTGAAACTGTGTCCCGCACCCACCGCCTTGACCCGGCGCCCGGCGGCCGCCGCCGCCTTGACCACGGCGGCGACCTCGGCGTCGTCGCGTGGACGCACGATCTCCGCCGGTTCGAAACGGACGGTGCGGGCCCAGTTCTGCCACGTCATGGCAGTACCGTCTCACGGGCCGGCGGCCTGGCGAGGGGCTTCGAAGTGGCCCTGGGTGTGCATTGGCCCGCGGAGATTGGCAGGATCGTAGGTGTGAGTGCACCACGAGACCGTGTCGACCCGTACGAGGCCCTGCTCGTCCTGTCCTTCGGCGGACCGGAGCGCGAAGAGGACGTGATGCCGTTCCTCGAGAACGTCACCAGGGGCCGCGGCGTGCCGCCCGAGCGGCTGCACGAGGTCGCAGAGCATTATTTCGACTTCGGGGGCCGTAGCCCGATCAATGCCCAGAACCGGGCGTTGGTGGCCAGCTTGGAGCATCAGCTGGCCGAGTCCGGGCTGTCCATTCCGGTCTACTGGGGCAACCGGAACTGGCACCCCTTCCTCACCGATGAGCTCACGCGGATGCGCGATGACGGGATCCGCCGCGCCGCCGTCTTCGTGACCAGCGCGTACGACTCGTACTCCGGATGTCGTCAATACCGGGAAGACCTGGCCAGGTCGGTGGCCGAGGTGGGTCCGAGCGCGCCGCGGCTCGATCGGCTGCGGTTGTGTTTCGACCATCCAGGGTTCATCACCGCGAACGCCGACGGTGTCGTCGGCGCGCTGGGTGACCTGCCGTCGGACCTCGCCGACTCCGCTCGGCTGGTCTTCGTCACCCATTCGATCCCGACGGCGATGTCCGACACGTCGGGGCCCACGGGTGGGGCGTACGTCGCGCAACATCTGGCGGTGGCCGAGGCGGTGGCGTCCCGGGTGGCCGAGCGCACCGGCGTCGAGCACGAGCACGACCTCGTCTACTGCTCACGCAGCGGCCCACCGGAGGTGCCGTGGCTGGAGCCGGACGTCAACGACCACCTGGCCGCGCTGGCCGAGCAGGGCGTTCGGGCGGTGATCCTGGCCCCGATCGGGTTCCTGTCCGACCACATGGAGGTCGCCTACGACCTGGACACCGAGGCGCTGGCCACCGCGAAGGACCTCGGCATCGAGGCCGCGCGGGCGGCCACGGCCGGTACGCACCCGGATTTCGTCGCCGGCGTGGTCGACCTGCTCACCGAGCGGGCGGCCGTGGAGCGCGGCGAGCCGGTCGAGCGGGCCAGCGCACTGCCGATCGGCCCGTCCGCCGACGTGTGCCCGGCCGGGTGCTGCCCCAACCTGCGCGAGCCGCTGCCCGCATTGTGCGGCGAGGACGCCCCGCCCCACCCGAGCGCTTGATCGATCAGTCCTGTTGGCGTCCACCCACGATCCCGAGGAGCTCACCGTGACGGCGGAGCCCGCAGCACTGTTGACCCTGGCCGAGACGACCGCCCGCGAAGCAGGGGCGATGGTGTACCAGCGGCGCGAAGCGGTGGAACGGATGGACGTCGCCGCCACCAAGTCGACGCCCACCGACGTCGTCACCGAATCCGACACGGCGGCCGAGGCGCTCATCCGCGACCGCTTGCTCGCGGCGCGGCCGGACGACGGCATCCTGGGGGAGGAGGACGGGCGCACCGCGGGCAGCTCCGGCGTCGACTGGGTGGTCGACCCGATCGACGGGACGGTCAACTACCTCTACGGCCTACCGCACTACGCGGTGTCGATCGCCGCGCGGGTGGACGGCGTCGTCGTCGCGGGGGTCGTGCACAACCCGGCCAGCGGCGAGACCTGGACGGCCACCGCGGGAGGCGGAGCGTACTTGGACGGACGCGCGATCAGCGTGACCGGCTGCGACCAGCTCGGTATGGCGATGGTCGGGACCGGCTTCGGCTACGACGCGCAGCGCCGGGCGAGGCAGGCCGCGGTGCTGCTCGAGTTGGTGCCGGTGGTCCGAGACATCCGCCGGGCCGGCGCCGCTTCACTCGATCTGTGCGCGGTGGCGGCAGGACGGCTCGACGCGTACTACGAGCGTGGCCTCCAGCCCTGGGACGTCGCCGCCGGAGCGCTCATCGCCGAGCAGGCCGGCGCGACGGTCACCGGACTGCACGGCGCTGCGCCGGGCGAGGACCTGGTGCTCGCCTCGGCACCCGGCGTCGTGGACGAGTTGCGCTCGCTGTTGGAGCGGCTCGGGGCGGACCGCGACACGCCGTAGGTTCAGCGGTGGCGGCGGCTGCCGGCCAACGCCTCGCGCATCGGTACCTTCGACCCCATACGCAGCACGGCGCCTTCGTAGATGCGAGCGGCCAGCACGATCAGCGCGGCGATCAAGGCGAGCATGAGCGCCAGCGACAGGGTGACCTCCCAGGCCGCGGCGTCACCGCGAGCCATCCGGATCGGCATCACCAGCGCACTGAACGGCGGGACGACGCTGACGACGTCGACCAGCGTGCTGCCCGGGCTCAGGAAGGCCAGGAAGCTGGCGAAGTAGGAGATCATCGTCATCATCGTGACCGGGGTCGTGACGTTCTGCAGCTCCTCCTGGCGCGAGATCCGTGCTGCTGCCGCGGCGGCCAGGCACGCGTAGGCGGCATAACCGAGCACGAACCAGCCGAGTGAGAGCAGCACGGGCGTGATCATGGCCGCGCTGAACCCGAGCAGGCCCACCGCGCCGGCGATACCGAGGCCGAGGACGCCGATGAGCACCAGCTGCAACAGACCCAGCAATCCGATGCCCACGATCTTCCCGCTCAACAGCGCCCGGGGCGGGATCGAGGCGAGGATCACCTCCACCACGCGGCTGGATTTCTCTTCGACCACGCCCATCGCCACCCACATCGAGTAGCCGATGAGCTGGCCGAACAAGACCATCGAGCCGAAGAAGGCGATGGTTCCGCGCAGGGTGCGCTCCTCGGCGTCGGGGTCGAGGGTGACCGTCGACAGCCGGGCGCTGCTCAGGGCTGCGGCGACCTGTTCTGGATCGATGCCGGCCTCGGTCAGCGCCGCCTGGCCCGCGGCCTGGTTGTAGGCGTTTTCGAGCACGACCCGCAGCGCGTCGTCCAACGAGCGTTCGACGATCACCGAGTCGCCGTCGACGTAGGCGTCGATGTCGCCGTCCAGCGCCAGCTGCTCGGCCTCGTCGGCAGCGGCAACGTCGACGAACGTGATGTCGACGTCAGCGATCTCGGCCTGCTGTTCGACGGCTGCGCGGAGCGCGGCGTCGTCGCCCAGCAGCGCCACGTCGAAGGCGTCTTCGCCGAGGTCGGTGAACCGCGGCAGCAGGGCCACGACGGCGATGATGCCGACCGTGATGGCGGTGGACACGAAGAACGAGCGGTCTCGGATGCGCTGCCCGAACTCGCGCCGGGCGACGAGCACGGCGGCCTGGCGGAACGACAGCGAGCGCCGGTTCATGCGGACTCCTCGAGTACGGCGGAGCCGTCGTCGGTCACCGCTTCGCGGAACAGTTCGGTCAGCGACGTCCGCACGGGGGCGAAGAGCCGGACCGGGCCCAGCGCGCGTGCGGCGTCGAGCAGCTCCTGGTCGTCACCGGACTTGAGCTCCACCACGGCGGTGTGTCCATCGTCCTCGACGAGGTCGGCTCCGGGCAGGTGCAGGCTCAGTTGCAGCGGCCAACCCGCGGCGGCGTCGACACCGACCCGGTATCGCTGCTGCGCCCGGCTCAGCAACTGATCGACGCTGCCGTCGGCGACCAAGCGGCCGGAGCGGATGATGCCGACACCGTCACACAGCCGTTCCACGAGATCGAGTTGGTGGCTGGAGAACACCACGGCGGCACCGGCGTCGACGCGTGCCCGTAGGACTGCGGCCATGGCGTCGACGCCCATCGGGTCCAGTCCGCTGAACGGCTCGTCGAGGACGAGAAGGGACGGGTCGTGCACGAGCGCGGCGGCGAGTTGCACGCGCTGCTGGTTCCCCAGCGACAACGATTCGACCCGATCGGAGCCGCGTTCGCTAAGAGCGAGCAGGCCCAGCAGCTCGTCGGCGGTCCGGCGCGCTGTGTTTTTCGCCACACCGTGCAGCTGGGCCAGATACACCAGATGGTCGTGAACGCGCATCTTGGGGTACAAGCCACGCTCTTCCGGCATGTAACCGAAATCACGTCGAACGTCGCGGTCCACCGGGCGGCCCTGCCAGCGCACCTCGCCGGAATCGGGCTCGAGCACGCCCAGAACGATGCGCATCGCGGTCGTCTTGCCGGCACCGTTGGTGCCCACGAATCCGTACATTTGCCCTGGTCGGACCGTGAATGAAAGATCGTCGAGCGCCACGATGTCGCCGTATTTGCGCGACAGCCGGTCCAGCTCGAGCATGGGTCCCCCCGGGTTCGGGTGTGGTTTCGAACGCTGGTGTTCGCCGACTGAATGGCGGCGAGCGTCGACAAACACCGTCGGCGTTCGTCGACGAACATGGTGCCACTGCCAGGGCGCGCGAGCAGGATCGGCCACCGATACCGCGGGCGATTCGGGGTATAGGTCGGTGGGTCGGTGTTCGCCCCTTCGACGGCATCGGGCAGAATCTGGCGCTCGGAGCGGGCACAACCACGGACGCTTGTGCGTTACGAAGGGGCACCGAAGCAAAAAGGGATCCGGCGATGCCACCGACGGACCACTATCGCGCCCAGTGAGGGGGACAACCATGGCAACCGATTACGACGCACCACGCAAGACCGACGACGAGCTCTCCGAGGATTCGCTCGAGGAGCTGAAGAATCGCCGAATGGACAAGTCATCCGGGATCGTCGACGTCGACGAGTCCGAACTGAACGAGTCCATGGAGCTGCCCGGCGCGGACCTGTCCAACGAGGAACTCGCGGTGCGAGTCCTGCCGCGGCAGGCTGACGAGTTCACCTGTTCGCAGTGCTTCCTCGTCCATCACCGCAGCCAGCTGGCGAAGGAGAAGAACGGGCAGTTGGTCTGCCGCGATTGCGCGGCCTGACCCGCCGTTTCCCTCACTCGCCGGTTCCGGTTCCCTGACGCGCCGCCTCGAGCACGGCCACGAGCCGCTCGGGGCGGCGCGTCGATACGATCCAATACGGTGTCGGGTCGGCCGGGTCCGCGACGCGCACCCGCACCACGCCGTCGACGTAACCCCGCAGCGCAGTGAACGCCCTGGGGTCGAGGTCGTGCCCTCTGGCCGCCCGTGCGGCCGGACCGCTGAAAGCGGCCACGTCGCCGATGGCGGACAACGGCAGCACCGCGCGCCCGACCCTGAACCCGGCATCGTCCACCCGGATGGTCAGCGCGCCGTAGGTGAGCAGCAAAGCCGCGCCCAGGGCCGCCAGCCCGAGGCCGACCGGGATCGACACGGACGGGCCGTAGGCGTGGTGATACACCACCCACACCGAGGCAGCCAGCCCGCCGAGCAGCAGCCACCACGAGACCGGCACGGCGAGTCGCTCGCGGTAGTTCTCCACGCCAGCAGGGTGTCACGAGGCGTCGCCGGCCTGGCGGTAGGGTCAGCGTTCGTGAACGGACCACGACATGCGCGCGAACCGGCGACGCTGCCGCCGCGGCATCCCGACGCGCCCGCGCCGGGCGAGCGGATCGCCTCGCACTACAGCCTCTGCGTGGGCTGCGGGCCCGCGCACCCCACGGGGTTGCACGTCGTCGTCACGGCCGGCTCCGGGTTGACGGTCTCCGGCCGGTTCACCGTCACCGAAGACCACCAAGGCGCGCCGGGACTGGCGCACGGCGGGATTCTGTCGTTGGCCTTCGACGAGGTCCTGGGGTCGTTGATCTGGCTGGTCGGCCGGCCGGCGGTCACCGGCCACCTCGAAACCGACTTCCGGCGCCCAGTCCCGGTCGGCACGACGCTCGACATCCGTGCCCAGGTGGACGGCGCGGCCGGGCGCAAGCTGTGGATGTCGGCCACCGGCCGCGAGGGGGACGAGCACGGCCCGGTGAGTGTCACGGCTGCTGCGGTGTTCGTCATCGTCGACGGCGCCCATTTCACCGAGCACGGCCGGCCCGAGGACGTCGCGGCGGCCCGGGAGCACGACGACGTCCGGCAGGCGGCACGCGCAGTGGAGGTCAACCCGTGACCGAATCGGTCGACGTGCTGATCAGACGGCTGGATCCCGACGTTCCGCTGCCGCGCTATGCGCACCCGGGTGACGCCGGGGCCGACCTGGTGACCACGAGTGACGTGGTCGTCGAACCGGGGGAGCGGGCGATGGTCGGTACGGGTATCGCGATCGCCCTGCCCGCGGGATACGCTGCTTTCGTCCACCCGCGTTCGGGCCTGGGGTACCGGCTGGGTGTCAGCATCGTCAACGCTCCGGGGACGGTCGATGCCGGCTATCGGGGTGAGATCAAGGTGTTGTTGGTCAACCACGACCTGCGTGCGGCCGCGAGGTTCACCCGCGGCGACCGGATCGCGCAGCTGGTGATCCAGCGCGTGGAGCACGCGGTGTTTCACGAGGTCGACCAGTTGCCCGGCTCGGCGCGGGGCGACGGCGGACACGGGTCGACGGGGACGTCCTCGGCCACTCATGACGGAAGGAAGTAAGCCAAGTGTTCCGACGCCGGCGGCGTGGCGATGAGGCATCGACACCGGATCACGGTCCGGAGCCGGTCGAAGACTCCGGAGCCGCACTCGAGACGGTGGGCAAGTCCGATCGCAGCGGCGGGCCCTACGACGCGGCGGAGGTCGATCTGGACGAAGCTCGCCGGGGGCGTATCGACCTCGGCGGGTTGCTGATCAAGCCGGTCGCCGGGATGAAGATGCAACTGCAGGTCGACAAACGCAGCGGCAATGCCACCAGCGTCGTACTCACCGTGGACGAAGCGGCGGTGCAGCTCGTGGCCGTGGCCGCGCCGCGGAGTTCGGGCCTGTGGGAGCAGACGCGCCTGCAGATCGCCGAGGACGCCAAGCGCCGCGGGGGCCGCCACGAGGAGGCGCCGGGGCCGTTCGGCACCGAGATGCGCCTCGTCGTTCCGGTCCAGTCGCCCGAGGGCAAGCAGGTCCTGCAGCCGTCCCGGGTCTCGGGCATCGACGGCCCGCGCTGGATGTTGCGAGCGACGTTCCTGGGCAAGGCCACCACCGACGCCTCGGTGTTCCAGCAGCTTGCAGCCTTGGTGCGCCAGGTGGTCGTGGTGCGTGGCGCCGGGCCGATGCCGCCGGGGGACGTGATCACCCTCAAGCCGCCGCCAGACAGCCAGTCCGGGGCGGGCGGCGGCGAGCCCCTGCAGGCTTGAGCCCGACTAGGCTCGATGAGTATGGGAGTGCACACAGGCCGCCGCGGGCTGTGGGACGCCGTGACGCGGTTGACCGCCTCTGACGAGGAAGTCGACGCCGAAGAGTTGCGTGACGACGCCCGTTCCTCCGGCTGTCAGGCGGTGGCCGAGGTGCCCGAACGGTCCCTCGCGCGGGTGCGCGGAACGTTGCGCTCGGTGACGCTTCAGCCGCGGGTGGACACACCGGCGCTCGAAGCGGATTTGTTCGACGGTTCGGACTCGGTGACACTGATATGGCTGGGC
>NZ_DAHVSH010000215.1:0-18482 GCF_027324685.1 Haloactinopolyspora sp. | reverse complement strand
GTCCGGTTTGTCAGTTGGGCCCACGGGTACGCCGCCCGCATGGCAACCACGCACGACACATCCTTTTCCCGTCGCTACGGTCAGGCACGCGCCGCAGCCCTCGGCGTCGCCGCCGGAGTAGCGGCGGCGATCGGCGTGTTGTCCAGCCGTAAGGTCGCGACCACCGTCAAAGTCGGCCAGGGACATGCGCTCAAGCATCGGGTCCTCGATCTGGCATCCGGCGCGATGCAGCGGAAGTACCCGCTGGAGGCCATGAACACCTACCTCAACGGCTTCCACATGTACGCCGACGAGATGGGTCGGCAAGTGGAGGCCTCGCATTTCTGCATTCATCTGCGCCACGATCTACATCAGTGCGTGATTTTCGATCGCAACGCACCGGACGCCCGCTTGATCGGTATCGAATACATCATCAGCGCGGAGCGTTTTCAGAGCCTTCCTGCCGACGAAAAGCGGCTTTGGCACAGCCACCACTACGAAGTGAAGTCCGGCATCCTCGTCGCCCCAGGCGTTCCCGCCATGGCCGAACGCTCCTACTTCACCGACCTGGTGACCACCTACGGCAAGACGTTCCACACCTGGCAATACGACCGCGACGACTTCCCGTACGGAATCCCGCAACTGATGATGGCCTTCACCGACGATGGCCAAGCGCACGAGCGCTTGATCAACGACCGAGACCTCACCCTCGGCATCTCCACGCCGGGCAAGCGGCACGAGCGGGCCGACATTCCGACGCCGGACGTGGCAGCAGACGCCAATCTGTGGGAGAGCGGTCGAACCGTACAGCTGCGCTTGGAGGAAACGGACTTCAAGCGGTAGCTCGGCGGGGCGACTCACACAGAGAGCGTGATCATGAGGCGGTACTGGCGTCGGAACGCCGCCGGTGACTCATGATCGGCTGCGACGGCCGACGATCGCGCGAAATACCGGTTGCGACCGCTCCCCGCAGCCCCGTAGCCTGCCTGCTCCCCAACGCCGTCGGAGGACACAGCGCGTGACGCCTGCTTTCTAGACCTGACACGGTCTTCTGCATTTTCAAGCCGACCTTCTCGTCGGCTGTGCCGGGCTGCCCTGTGCGCCCGGTCGAACAGCGTTTGAGGCCGCGCGGAATCGGCCTCGTGTCAGGTCTAGAGAGATCATGTCTTTACAACCGCACATTGTGCTGCCCTGGTTCATACGACGGACCAGGTTGCCCCTTCTGTCATTGCGCTGCGTGGCATGCCGGTACGGGTGGGCTACCACCGGCCGTGGCCGGTTCCGAGTCAACGCCAACGGCAAGTTGCTGGACGTGTGGCTGCTGGTCCACTGCGTGTCGTGCGAGCGCACCCGCAAACTCACCGTGCACGAGCGCGTACCGGTCAGTTCCCTGAAACCGGCCGAACTGGACGGCTACCACGCCAATGACCCGGACCTGGTGGCGTCCACGCTGGTGGATCCGTCGCTCGCTCGCCGTCACCACTTCGTCCTGGACTGGACGGGTGCTTGGCGGCTGGTCATGGGTTCGGTTTGGCGCGACGACCCGTGGCCGGTTCAGGTCGATGTCGTCTTCGACGATCCGGTCCCCGTGCGCCCGGACCGGCTCATTGCGCACGCGCTCGGGCTCAGCCGGAACGAGGTGCTGCGCCGGATCAAGTGCGACATGGAACTGCGTCGCACCACGAGCACCGGGTTCAGCTTCACCGTCCTGCCGGCTGAGACCTAGTCACCGTCAGGAAACGCTTGCGCGGATCACCTGTACCAGGTTTCACTCTCGCCATGGCCGATCTTGAGCAGCAACAGATGTACCGGGTCAAGTTCGGCTGGACGTTTCTCCTCCGAGGAGCACCATGTCGTGGCCCTGGTGGCGCGTGAAGAGCCGCCGCACGTTCGCACCCTGTTGTTCGGCGAGGGTCTGTGGGCCACGCCTGAGGAGCTGGAGGAGTGGCACGCGGCGGCAGTCACTTATCTGAGCGACGTGGCCGCCGCCGAGGCGGAATGGCGACACGTGGACCAGCGCTGGGGCCGACGGCGACGGGCGCGGCTGCGGTGGCTTCCGCTGGGCGGGGGATGGCTGGGCCGAGACAAGATCCGCCTCGCCCAGGAGCGCTTCGTACACCGCCTCCGAGCAGCGAGCGCTGCGTATGAGCCGACGTTGCAACAGGTGGAACACCGCCTGGCCGAATACGAGGCCGCTGAACGCGAGCAGAAGCGGCGCCGGCAGGAAGAGTTGGCCGCCCTGCAACAAGCGGCGTCGGCGCGATACCGGGAGTGGCGGCGGCGAGAGGATGCGTTCGCCGCTGCTGCTGATCTGCCCGGATTCGAGTTCACCGTGGACGAGGACGTCGTGCGCGTGCACTGGCGCCCCGAGCAGTCGCGCACCGCCCGCGAGCTGGCCGCCGCAGTGCTGACGGAGCCGGACCTGGCTCGTCGCAGCCTGGTGTGGGACTCAGCCGCGCGAGCGCAGGTGGAGTCGCTTGTGGGCGCGGGCCGATTCGACCCATGGTGGGAGCGGTTGCATGCCTCGGTGCGCAATGTTCTGGCCCGAGACGAGGCCACTCAGTCGGTGATCGGGGCCATCGAGCAGACGTCGACGGCGTTGGAGGCCGCCGGGCGCCCAGGTATCTCAACCATCCGGGACAAGCCCTCCAACCCCATCCAGGGCTGGATCGTGGAGGTCGACTGGTCACATCTGCCCGAAGTCGCACCGTCGGACTTCCCGCCCGATGTGCCGTCCCCGCGTATCGAGGACTGGGGCTGGTCTTTCGGGACGTACGAGCCTTCCCTGTTGCAGCGCATGTACAGCGAGATCACCCTCCAGCAGACGAGCTACCGGGCCGGGTACGACATCGTCAGAGTTCATTCCTACGACATGAGCGGATGGGGAACCCAGTATCGCTGGTTCGAACTGAGGCCGGCCGATTTCGCCGGATACCTGTTCGACGACGAGATCCGGCGCGACGAGTGCACCATCCGGCTCACCGAGCACGCCGACCCGGCCGTGTTCGTGCCATACGTGCGCGCCATAGCTGACGCGATCGCCGAAGCCCTCACCGGGCTGGTCCGCGAGTGCGGCGCGTGAATCACGCCGGCCCGGCCCGTCGCGGTGTCGCGGGACGAGACGTCCACCGCTGGGCAACATCCTCAGCCTCGGCGGAACTGAGCGGGTCCGGTAGCGGCGCGTCGATCCGGGTGGCGCGCAGGCCGTCGGTGAAGACCTTCAGGTAGCGCCGGTACGCCCGCGGGCTGGCCTGCGTCGCATGCATGGCCAACTCGGTGATCATGAAATACATCATCGTGAAGTCGTCGGCCGTGACCCCGGGGCGTACCGTCCCCTCCTGCCAGGCCCGCTGGAGAAGCTCCTCGACATGTCCCCGCACCTGATCAGCGACTTCGCCGAAGTCGCCGGACAACTGCCCCGGCCCGAGCGCGATGTCGCGGAGGCCGAGGTTCGACACGAGCAGATCGGCGATGTGGTCGATGAGCAGCATGAGGCCGTCCCAGGCCGGCTGGGTGGCCATCGCCTCGTCCGCGACCCGCAGGACCATGTCGACGTCGTCGCGCAGGGCTTCGCGCACCAGCACCGTCTTGTCGGGGAAACGCCGGTACACGGTGGCGACGCCGACCCCGGCGTGCCGCGCGATGTCGTTGAGCCCGGCGCCGAGCCCGTGCGCGGCGAAGACCTCCCGGGCGGCGCGGACGATGCGCCGGCGGTTCTCTTCGGCGTCACGGCGCAGCGGGCGCGCTCCGGTCGCCCCTACCGCGCTGGGGTCGGTCGTCATGTGACGGATCATACGGCCTATGTGGATGCAACCTATCCGGTTAGCGCGGTAGCGTTCTGAGCTGGACACCGTTCCGTTTTCGAGCGCTGGAGAGACTTCATGGCTGAGCTGCTGTACCGGCTCGGGAGATTCGCCGCACGCCGAGCCCGGACAGTCGTCGCCGTGTGGTTGATCGTCCTGGTTGCCGCCGGCGCCGCGTTCGCCGCGTTCGGCGGCACGCTGACGACGGCCGTCTCCATCCCCGGCACGCCGACGGAGCAGGTGACCGACCGCCTCGAAGCCGAGTTCCCGGACGCGGCCGGCGGCCAGGGCACGGTCATCGTCCACACGACCGGCGAAACGCCGTTCACCCCGGACCAACGCCGGGCCTTGACCGCGGTCTTCGATGAAGTGCGCTCGCTCGACGGCGTCAAGTCCGTCGTCGACCCCTTCGCGACCCAGGAGCAGTTCGCCCAGCAGCAGGCGCAGATCGACGCGGGCCGCGAACAGATCAGCGCCGGCCAGGACCAGCTGGCCGCCGGGCGCGAAGAGCTCGACCAAGCCCGCGCCCAGCTCGAATCGCGGCAGGCCCAACTGGACGCCGCAGTCGCTCAGGCCGAGCAGAGCGGCACCCTGGCTCAGGTCGAAGCCGAGTTCGAGGCTCGACAAGCCCAGCTCGACGAAGCCCGCGCCCAGCTGGAGGCCCAGGCGGCGGAACTGGACGCCCAGCGCGCCGAACTCGAAACCCGCGGCCAGCAGCTCGAACTCGGCGCCGAGCAGCTCGAACTCGCCAGCGCGATGCGGACGGTGTCCGCTGACGGTTCGGTGGCCATTGTGGGTATCCAGTTCACCGAGCCCGTGTATGAGGTGCCCACGGAGGTCAAGCAGGACGTCGAGGCGGCGTTCGAGAACCATCCGGTCGACGGCGTCGAAGTGGACTTCTCCGCCGAGATCGCCCAGACGCTGGACGACATCGCCGGAGCCGCCGAGATCATCGGTCTCGCCGTCGCCGGGGTCGTGCTCATCGTCATGCTCGGCACCCTCGTCGCGGCCGGCCTGCCCATCGTGTCCGCCTTGATCGGTGTCGGGGTGGGAGCCATGGGCGCTCTGGCGCTGTCCGGCACAGTCGAGATGATGAGCGTGACGCCGATCCTCGGGCTCATGCTCGGGCTCGCCGTCGGCATCGACTACTCGCTGTTCATCCTCAACCGGCACCGGCGCCAACTGCGCGAAGGCGCCCAGCTGCACGAATCCATCGGCCTGGCGACCGGCACCTCGGGCAACGCCGTCGTCTTCGCCGGCCTCACGGTGGTCATCGCGCTGCTCGGGCTCAACGTCACCGGCGTCGGGTTCCTCGGTCTGATGGGAACGGTCGCGGCGGCCTGTGTCACCATCGCCGTCCTGGTCGCCACGACGCTCACGCCCGCGCTGCTGAGCTTGGCCGGTCTGCGTGTCCTGCGGCGTCGTCAGCGGGATCAGGACGGCTCCGCCCACTCGGCGCCGCAGGCGCGGGCGATGTCCACCCGCAGTGCCGCGGTGGCGCTGTTGGCCGGGGTCGCGGCGCTCGTCGTCGCCATCCCGGCGCTCGACATGCGCCTCGGGCTGCCGGACGGATCCAGCGAACCTGAAGACTCCACCCAGTACCAGGCGTACTCCATCGTCGAGGAGCACTTCGGTGCCGGCCAGAACGGTCCGCTCCTGGTCATCGCCGACCTCCCCGAGGGTCTGGACGACACCGAGATCACGTCGCTGCAAGCCGGTATCGGCCGCGACATCGCGGGCCTCGACGACGTCGTCGGCGTCGCCCCGATCGGCGTCTCAGCGGAGAAGACGATCGCCGCGTTCCAGGTCATGCCCACCGACGGGCCGAGCAGCGAGTCCACCGAAGATCTCGTGCACACCCTGCGTGAGATGAGCGTGACCGACCACCCGGATGCGACGCTGTCGGTGGCCGGGGCAGCAAGCGGCAACATCGACATCTCCGAGAAGCTCGCCGACGCGCTGCCGGCCTATCTCGCCGTCGTCATCGGGCTCTCGCTGATCATCCTCGTCGTGGTCTTCCGGTCGATCTTCGTCCCGCTGATCGCCACCGCGGGGTTCATCCTCTCGGTGTTCGCGGCCTTCGGCGGCGTCACCGCCATCTACCAGTGGGGATGGCTCGGCGGCATGTTCGGCGTCCACGACCCCGGGCCGGTGCTGAGCTTCCTGCCCACCATCCTCATCGGCGTCCTGTTCGGCCTGGCCATGGACTATCAATTGTTCCTGGTGTCCGGGATGCGTGAGGCGTACGTGCACGGCATGCCTGGTCGCGTCGCCGTCGTCCAGGGACGGCGCGCCGGGGCGGCCGTCGTCACGGCGGCGGCGATCATCATGATCTCCGTCTTCGGCGGATTCGTCTTTTCTCACATGGCGATGGTCCGGCCGATCGGCTTCGGACTCGCCTTCGGCGTTCTGGTCGACGCCTTCCTCGTCCGGATGCTCGTGATCCCTGCCCTCATGCACTTCGCCGGCGACAAGGCCTGGTGGATCCCACGCTGGCTCGATCGCATCCTGCCGAACGTCGACGTGGAGGGTGCGGCCCTCGAACGCCGCCACGCGGCCGGAGCGGGTGTGCACGAGCCGGCGCGATCGGGGCACGACGCGCCGTAGCCCCGTCAGCGCCAGGCAGCGCTGCGAGGTCAAGAACCCGTCGTCCGCCAGTTCTGCACCCGCTCGACCAGGGTCGCGAAACGTGGAGCCGGGGCCTCGGCGATGTCGAACGGCTCGGCCTGAGCGCGTTCGTGCACCTGCCGGATCGCCGCGGCGATGATCTCGTCGTCACCGTCGTCGAGGAATCCGGGGTCGATCAGCAGGTAGCCCTGTGCGGCCTCGTAGTCGTAGAGCGCGACGCTGGGATCCATCGCCTCAGTAGCGTCAGCCAGCTGCCAGGCTTGGATGTTGGCGAGAGCGGGATCGACGTCGATGCGTACCGTCGTGACGGCGGTCGACTCGTGCTCGGTCGGCACCTCACGGACGGTGAGTCCGGCCAATCCGGCCAGCTGGTCGACGATGTTCGCGGCCACGGCGCGTTCGGTCTGTGCCCGTGCGCTGTCGTCGCCTGCTTCGGCAGCGCGCACCGCGGCGAGTACCCCGGCGACCCCTTCCTTGCCGGCCTTCATCGGCCGTCCCACGCCGAACTCGCTGTGCAGGTAGGCCGCGTGGACCAGGTCCGCGCGCCCGGCCACGATGCCGGCGGTGGGCCCGCGCAACCACTTGTGGGCACTGACGATCACCAGGTCGGCGCCGTCACGAAGAAACTCCGCCACCGCCGTGCTGCCCGCCGCGTCGACGATGACCGGCACGCCGTGGTCATGACAGAGCCGGGCGAAGTCGCGCAGGTTGAGCATCCCGGAGCCTCGCGCGCGTTCACCGTCGACGAAGAGCCCAGCAGCGGTGTTCGGGCCAATGGCTGCCGCGAGTTGAAAGTCGGTGCAGTCCGCGGCGGTGCCGACCTCGACCGGCGTGCCACCGCCGAGTCGAATCACCTGATCGGCGTTGCAGCCACCGACGATGATCATGTGGCCCTTCTGGATCACGACCTCGGTGCGCGGATGCGACGGCTTCGGAAGACTGGTGACTTGCGCGAGATCGTCCCCACCGACGGCTGCGGCCACGGCGATGGACATCCCCGCCGCTGCGCACCCGGTCACGAACGCGGACTCGGCTCCGAGGAGCTTGGCGACCTCGGCGCCGACATGCCCCTGAAGTTCCGGGATGTGGACCGAATCGCGCATGGCCGCGGTGACGGCGTCGATGACCGGCGCAGAAGCCCGCGCGCCTCCCAGCACGGTGGCCGGTCCCTTGGCGTTGATGACACGTCGTGGCGTGGGCATGGCTCCTCAGCGATGGTTGGTGGACGAGGTCGTGGGTTCAGCTGCGGCGCAGAAGTCCTCCAGCAGCAGGTGGTAGATCGACGCGGCCTCGTAGAGCTGGTCGACACCGACGCATTCGTTGGGCCCGTGGGCGACACTGAGCCAGCCGGGCCCGAGGCTGGCGATGACCGGAATCCCCAAGGCAGGGATGAAGTGGCTGGCCTCGGTGGTGCCAGGGTAGGCGTCCAGCGGCGGTTCGGCCCCCAGGACCTCCCGGCAGGCACGCCGCGCCGAGACCACGACCTGCTCGTCAGGGGCCACGACGGTGGCGGCGGCCCATCCGCGGCCGTCATCGAGAAACCGGATGGCAACCTCCGCCCGGCCGGCGACGGCGTCATGCACCAGCGTTCGAATCGCCGCCTCGACTTCTGCCTGATCCATCCCGGGCACCAGGCGAATCTCGCAACCGACGACGCAACGCCCCGGTGATGTGCCGAACCCGACACCGCCGGAGACGGTGACACCGGCGTTGACGGTGGGCGCGCAGTTGATCGGCCCCGGCACCGCCACCGGAGGGCTGAACTCGTGAAACGCACGAACGACGTCGGCTGCCACCACGACCGCGTTAGGACCGCGTAGCTCGGAAAGCCCGCTGTGCCCTTGGGTGGTGGTCAGCTCGATCTCCACACAGCAGATGCCCCGCGAGACCAGGGCGATCATCTCCCATGGGCGATCGGCACCGCTGGGCTCACCGATGACCAACGCGTCGCAACGCGGCTGGCCGGCAGCAGCCAGTGCCGCAGCGCCCGCGGCCGAAGCGACTTCCTCGTCAGCAGTCAGCAGGACCGAGGCCTTGCCGGGGCCGTCGCGACCGGCGAACCGGTGCAGCGCGGTCAGCATGGACGCGATGGGGCCTTTCATGTCCGATGCGCCGAGCCCGTAGGCGAGCCCGTCGTCGACCACCAGCGTGAGCGGGTCGGTGTTCCACAACGGCCCTGCGTCACCGACCGGCTTGGTGTCGAGGTGCCCACTGAGCACGAGATGCGGTCCCGGGCCGCGGTCGATGGTCAGCATCACGTTCGGGCGCCCCGGGACCGGCTCGAAGCGAGTCACCTCAGCACCCAGCGGTATGGCCACGTGTTCGACGACGAAATCGGAGATCGCCGCCTCACCGGGGCCGGGATTGTGCGAATCGATGCCGACCAGGTCAGCGGTCAACTGCAGCGGATCCGGCCCGTGGGCGGACGAGTGTTCCACGTTGACGACCTCCTCGGCAGATGCTAAACAAAGTGGAGCGAATCGCGCAACACACTGTGCGAAATATGCAACGGAGCAGGAAATGGGCCTGGATCTGCTGATTCGGCAGGGAGATGTGGTCGACGTCGGCCAGCGTTCGATCCTGCCCGGAGCCGACGTGGGGATCCGTGCCGGACGAATCGCAGAGATCGGCTCCGACGTCGATCCCCACCGCGCGGACCACGTCATCGAGGCGGCAGGAAAACTGGTCACCCCGGGCCTGATCGATCTGCACACGCATGCCTTTCCCGGCGGGGGCTACTACGGCCTGGACCCTGCCACGGTGGCCTGGCGGTCCGGCGTCACGACCTGGGTCGATGCCGGCTCCGCCGGCGCCTACACGCTGGGCGCCCTGCGGGAGCTGATGGAAGCACGACCGGTGCGCTACCGCGCGCTACTCAACATCTCCGCCATCGGCCTGGCCGGCGAGAGCTACGAGAGCCGCGTCCTGGAGAACTGCGCCGTGGAACCCGCCATCGCCTGCGCTGAGTCGAACATGGACATCCTGGTCGGCATCAAGGCACGCATCGACGCCAACACCGTCGGGCCGAACGGAATCGAACCACTTCGCCGGGCCCGGCAGGTCAGCGACGCGACCGGCCTGCCCCTCATGGTCCACATCGGCGCCGGCCCGCCGACGCTGGCCGACATCCAGCCGTTGCTGCGATCCGGGGACGTCCTCACCCACTGCGCCACCGCCGTCGCCGACGGCGTTCTCGACGCGTCCGGCGCCGCCTCGGAACTCGTCCATGACCTCTACGAGCGGGGGGTCGTCTTCGACGTCGGACACGGCGTCGGTGGCTTCTCGTTCCCCGTCATGGAGGCGATGCTGACCGCCGGGCTGCCACCGCACACCATCTCGTCGGATCTGCACGCGGTCAGCGTTCGTCGCGTGGCCTTCGACCTGCCGACCGTACTCACCAAGTTCCTGGCCCTCGGGATGGACGTCGTCGACGTCATAGCCGCGGCGACCAGCACACCGGCGACGTGGCTCTCGTCGACCGCCGGCGACCTGTCATCCCCCGGCACCTTGGACGTCGGCGCCGCGGCCGACATCGCGATCTTCGACCGTCAACCTGGACCCGTCGTGGTCTCCGACGCATACGGCCAAACGCGCACCGCGCCGGAACGGCTGGTCAACACGCACACGATCCTCGGCGGACTCGAGCTCACCGCACCGAGCGACGAGCACCGCGAATCCGCCATCCCCACGCTGGACGACCTGGCCACGCCCGGCACCTATCCCGCCCCGAACACCCCAACTCGTCAGACGACCTAACCGGAAGGAATACCCCATGACAGTCACCCGCCGGCTCACCAGAGCCAAGAAGCTGCGCGTCATCGGTGTCACGGTGCTCGCGGTGGCGTTGGCCAGTTCCTGTGGCGCCCGCCCGGATGAGGGTGGTGGCGACAGCGACAGCGACGGGGATCAGACCATCGAATTCTCGTTGACCGGGGGTACGGTCCCGGCGCAGACGCAGGTCGTCAAGGACGCCATCGCCGCATTCGAGGAAGAGAACCCCGACGCGACGGTCAAGTTGACCGAGGTCGGCTGGGACCAGGCCTACTCGCAGTACCAAACCCGACTGCAGGCCGGCGACCCGCCGGACATCGCGCTCCTGGCGCCCTCGTGGGTGTCGACCTTCATGGAGTCCGACGCCTTTGCCCCGGCCGATGACTACGTGAGCACCGACATTCTCGACAGCTTCCACGAGTCCGGCGAGGACGGCATCGTCGACGACGAAGGCACGCGCTACGGCGTGCAGTGGGACGCCTCCATCTGGGGCATGTACTACCGCAAGGACCTGTTCGAGCAGGCCGGTCTCGATCCCGAGAGCCCGCCGTCGACGTGGGAGGAGCTCACCGAAGCGGGTACGAAACTCCAAGCCGCCGGGATCGAGCCCCTGACATTCCCGTTCCAAGGCACCGACCCGGACAGCTACTTCCTCCCGATGATGTGGCAGGCCGGCGCCGAGCTGGTGTCGGAGGACGGTACCCCGACCGTCGACAGCCCGGAGATGCTGCAGGCCGCCGAATTCCTGGCTGGGCTCGTGGCTGACGGCCACGTCTCCAAGGACATCACCGGCCAGGACTGGGAAGGCACGATGAACACGTTCATCGCCGGGGACGCCGCCATCATGTTCAACGGTCCCTGGGTTGTGGACGCGCTGCGCGATTCGGCACCGGACTTGGACGGGCAATGGGCCACGGCGGCCTACCCCGAGGGGCCTGCCGGCCCGGGCACGCTCGGTTACCCGAACGCCCTGGTCATCTCCGATCTCAGTGACGACAAGGAACTCGCTGGTGAATTCATCGAGTTCCTGTTCGCCGAACGTGACGACGTGCCGAGCTACTTCTTCGAGTTCATGAAGGTCACCGGCGTCATCGGCTTCACCAAGGACTTCGCAGAGACCGACGACGAGTACGTCAGGGATCCGTTGATCCAGCCCTTCACCGAGTCGGTGCCGTTTGCTCGGAACCGGCCGATCGTGCCGTGGTACGAAGAGTTCCGGCAGCGTTCCTTCGACCCGAAGCTTCAGCAACTCGTCCTGGGCGAGCTGACTCCACCAGAGCTGGTCGAGCAGCTGGCTGCCGACGCTGAGCAGCTTGCTGCCCAGTAAGGAGATGTCGATCATGAGGATCGGCCTGGTCGCCGGGCAATCGGGACACGTTCGACCGTTTGCCCGGCTGATCCAGCAGAGCCACCGGGCGAGGGTGACTGCGGCCACCGGTGATGACCAGGTCGTCGACGCTCTGGCGGAGATGACCGGGTGCCGACGTGTCAGCTCCGCCGAGCAGCTGGCCGGTGAGGTCGATGCGGTCATGGTCGTCGACGACCGCGATGACGGCGCCTGTCACGCCGGGCATGCCGAGCCGGCGCTACGAGCCGGACTGCCCACGTTCATCGACAAGCCGCTCATGCCCGAGCTCGAATCCGCTCAGGCCCTGGTGAAACTCGCCCGAGAACACCAGGCACCACTGATGAGCACGTCATCTGCCCGGTACGCGCCAGCTCTGGACGCCTTCCGGGACAGCGACGTCACGCCGTGGCAGTCGCTGTTCGTCGGCGGGCCGGGCGAGTGGTGGTTCTACGGCGTTCACCTGGCCGAGATCGCCGTGGCGTTGCTCGGGCCAGGCTTCGAGGTCCGCAGTGCCGTGGCCGATTCGGGCAACGTCCTGGCTCGACTGCAGCACCGCGACCACGCCTCAGTCGTCCTCGAGCTCGTACCCGGAGGGGCCGAGGGCTTCGCGGTCGCAGCCCGCAGTGAGCGTGCGCTACTGACCGCGAGCCTGGTCCCCCCATTCGACACGTGGTACGCCCGGCTGATCGACGACTTCCTCACCATGGTCGACACCGGTACGGAGCCGATCGACCCGGCCGAGACGCTGGACGTGATGCGCGTCCTCGATGCCGTGGAACGTGCCACGCACGACGGCCGCGGCCCCGGGAGCGACGATGACCACGCCTGAGGTGAACACGCACCGGCCGCCGCCGGGCGATACAGCTGCGAGGGAGCCAGCACCGCCGCTACGGACCCGGCGCCGCTTCAGCGCCATCCCGTGGGCTCTGGCCCTGCCCGGGCTGGTCTTCGTCGCGGTGCTGCTGATCTATCCAGCCCTGGACGTCATCGTCTCCAGCTTCTTCACCCAGACTGGTCGAAGCATCTATCAGCGAGAATTCACCGGCTTCGACAACTTCACCAGGCTGTTGAACGACAGCGACGTCATGGCGACGTTCTGGCGCACCGTCGTCTGGGTCGTCGTGGTCACCTTCGCCTCGTACGCGATCGGGCTGGGGATCGCCCTGTTGCTCCACCGCAGATTCGCCGGCCGGGGGGTCATCCGCAGCCTCGTCCTGGTGCCGTGGGCCGTCCCGTTCATCGCGGCCGCCTTCGCCTGGGAGAACATCTACGACCACCGCTACGGCGTGTTGAACCACGCGCTCAGTTCCGTCGGCGCAGTCGACCAACCGGTGTCCTGGCTCGGATCGCCGTCCACCGCGTTTTGGTCGGTGATCGTCGTCGCCGTCTGGAAGCAGATTCCCTTCTGCGCGATCACGCTGCTGGCGGCGTTGCAGAGCATCGACAACGACCAGTACGAGGCAGCTGCCATCGACGGCGCCGGAGCCATCCGGCGATTCCGGTCCATCACGTTTCCGGCCATCGTGGGCGTGAGCACGATCGTCATCGGCTTCACCACCGTCTGGACCTACAACCAGTTCGACCTCATCTACCTGATGACTGGTGGCGGGCCGGCCAACTCCAGCCAGATCGTCTCGGTGTTCACCTATCTCAGCGCCTTCACGTTCGGCGACCCGACCTACGCGGCCGCCATCGGTACCACGGCCCTGATCGTGCTGGCTCTGCTGCTGATTCCCATCGCCCGCATCGTCACTCGAAGGAGCGCCTGATGGCACTGCGCATGCGGCAGCGACGGCGAATCGCGGCGGCGACGTCCGGCATCTTCGCCACCGTCGCGGCCCTGGTGTTGATCTTTCCCGTGGTGTGGATGGTGCTCACATCGTTCAAGCCCACCGACGAGATCTTCAGCCCGGTACCGCAGCTGATGCCGGACACACCGACCTTCGTCCACTACGTCGACCTGCTCACCGAGACCGACTTTCTGCTGTTCTTGCGCAACAGCATCGTCGTGGCCGTCTGTACAGCCGTGGCAGCGGTGTTCATCGCGATGCTGTTCGCCTATGCGCTGTCCCGGCTCCGGATGATCGGCCGGTCGAAGATCTTCGCCACGCTCTTCGTGAGCCAGATGTTCCCGAGCTTCTTGCTCCTGATTCCGATTTTCCTGATCTTCTATCGCCTGCAGCTCAACAACACCACGACCGGCTTGGTGCTCGCCCACCTGACGTTTGCCATTCCGTTTTCGACGATGCTGCTGAAAAGTTATTTCGACAAGCTGCCTTCAGACATCGAACAGGCCGCGATGGTGGACGGCTGTGGCCCATTAGGGGTGATATTCAGGATCATCCTGCCCATCGCGAAACCAGCGCTGACGGCTGTCGGGTTGTTTTCGTTCATCCTGTCGTGGCAGGAGTTCTTGTTCTCGTTGACGCTCATCCAGGATCCCAACCTACGCACCGTGCCGGTGGCACTGAACCTCATGGTCGGTGAAAACGCCGTCCTCTGGGGCCAATTGATGGCCGGTGCTGTCGTGGTGACGATTCCCGCGGTGGCGTTGTTCTTGATATTCCAGCGTTATCTGGTGGCGGGACTCACCGCCGGAAGCGTCAAGTCGTGAATGGCGCGACGCGAGAACACGAAAGGCGGTGATGGTACTTCACTCATCGGCGACCGATTCGGTCGGCAGACGACTGGCAGGAGAGTCGTATTGCCCAGAGATCTCGCGGGCGATTTCGAGCAGCGACGGCAGGTACCGTTCCACCTCACCGTCGCCCAGCATCATGGAGGCGACCGAGATGGATGCCGCAGCGATCACGGTGCCCGCGCCGTCGGTGATGGGAGCGGCCACGCAGTGAACGAAGTCTTCGTGCTCGCCCTTGGCGGTGGCGTGCCCCTTGGCCCGAATCGCGTCGAGCTCGGCCAGCAGGTCGGCGGCGTTGGTGATGGTGGCATCGGTGTAGGCGGTATACGTCAACGAGTTGGCGATTCGCCGTGACTCCGCTTTCGGCTGGGCGGCCAGGAGGAGTTTTCCGACGGCGGTACAGTACAGCGGGGCGATGTCGCCGATTCGCGAGTAAAGGCCGACCGGCTTGGTGCTGTCGACTTTGTCGATATAGACGACGGAACCGGATTCATACGCAGCCAGATGCACGGTGTGCCCGTGGCGCTGGCTCAACTTGACGAGGTAAGGGTGTGCGACTTGTCTGATGTCACGACTGGCCAGCGCAGTGGTGGACAACGCGAAAAGTCCGCTACCGAGCTGGTAATGATTGGGATCGGGGCGAAAGACGAAACGATGACGCTCCAACGTGCGCAGCAATCGCAAGGCGGTCGTACGGTGAACGTCCAGGGTCTCGGCCAGCTCATTCAGCGTGGTCTTGCCCTCGGCGATGGCAGTGAGGGCGCGCAGGGCGCGATCCAGACTCTGGCTCATCCCCGATGCGATCCTCTCGTTGAGGCGACGTTGACGTCTAGTTGAGCGCAAAGCGCAACACAATGTGCATATTTTACACGACGAGTTGGACGGCTTGATATGACGCGTCTCCTTGCTGCAGTCGATGGCGGCAATTCCAAAACTGAGCTTGTGCTTTTCGACGACACCGGCCAGGTGCTGGCGACAGCCCGTGGTGGCGGCACCAATCCGCAGAAGGTCGGCCTGGACCGGGTCGTCGGGCTCATCGGCGAGTTGCTCGGTCAGGCCCAGGTCGAGGCGGACTTGCTGGGCACCCGCGTGGACGTGCTGGCCGCTTTCCTCGCGGGCTTGGACTTTCCGGCCGAGGTGAGCGCAGCAAACGACGCCTTGACCGAAGCCAGGCTCGCCGACCAGTTCGTGGTCGACAACGACACGTTCGCGTTGCTCCATGGCGCAGCTACCCGTCCCTATGGGGTGGCCGTGGTGTGCGGGGCGGGCATCAACGCCGTGGGCATCGCCAAGTCGGGACAGCGTTCGTCCTTTCTGGCCCTGGGCCGCATCTCCGGCGATTGGGGCGGCAGCTTGTGCCTGGGGCGCGAGGCGTTGTGGTACGCCGCTCGGGCCGAGGACGGGCGCGGCGAATCGAGCGTGCTGCGCGACATCATCTGTGCGCACTTCGGTACGGCTAGCGTCGTCGACGTGATCTCTCGGGTACACGTCGGCGACATCTCCGACGTCCAACTGGCGGAGGTCGTGCCGGAGATGTTCAAGCCCGAACATGCCGACGACCATGTCATCGCCGAACTGCTGGCCCGCCAGGCGACCGAGGTGGCCACCATGGCTGAGGTGATGCTGGACTGGACCGAGCTGCGCACCACCGAGGCGGACGTGGTCCTGGGCGGCGCGCTGCTCACCGCCGGGCATCAGGCGTTGGATGGCTCGATTCACGAGCGCCTGGCCGCGACCGCGCCGCACGCACACGTGCGCAGTATCGACGTTCGTCCCGCAGCCGGCGCCGCCGTCGCGGCACTGGGCACGATCGACGCAGGTCCAGATGCCGTGCAGCGGATCAAGACCCAACTCGGCCGGGAGTCGTGGTGAGTGCGGATCCAGTGACGCAGGAACATCGAGCCGTGCTGGTGACCGGAGCAGCGCGGGGAATCGGCGCGGCCATCGCGGCAGCGTTCGCCGAACGCGGGGACACGACCTTCATGGTCGACATCGATGGCTCCGGCCTCACCCAGCACGCTGAGCTGCTTCGCGGTTCCGGCGGGGCGGTCCACACGATGACCGCGAGCGTCGCGGACACCGCCGGCGTCGCGTCAGTGACCGCATGGGTCGAAGCGCACGCCGGACGCCTGGACATTTTGGTCAACAATGCCGCGGTGCCGTTCCGAAAGGCGTTCTTCGACACCACCGATCACGAGTGGGACGAAGTCCTCGGCGTCGGGCTCAGGGGTGCCTTCCTCATGAGCCGGGGCTGCTGGCCACTGCTCAATCGGCCCGGCTCGTGCATCGTCAACATCTCGTCCGTGCACCGCAACCGCCTGCTGCCCGGGTTGGCTGCCTACGGCGCGACGAAGGGCGGAATCGACGCGCTGACGAAGGCGATGGCCCTGGACGCCGCACCGTACGGCGTCAGGGTCAACGCCGTGGCCCCTGGCTTCATCGACACCACGCCGGATTGGCCACCGCCGGGACCGACGCGTGACGAGCACTACCGCCAGATCGCTGAGCGCGTTCCCGCCGGCGCCTGCGGTGAGCCGGACGACATCGCCCAGGCGGTGCTCTGGCTCACCGGACCGCAAGCGCGTTACGTCAGCGGCACTGTCCTGGAAGTCGACGGCGCTCTGGCCGCGCAGGCGTACCCACCGCTGAAGCATGTCTAGGCACCGGCGAACGCCGATCATGAGGCGCTCATGGCGTTCCGGCGCCAGAATCACCTCATGATCACGCCCCGCAGCCCGGAACAACCACGTGCCGTCGGTGTCCACTGCCCCTATGCCGCCATCCCCACTCGGGTTCAGGCGTGGGTCGAGGCGAAGCTCGGCGACCGAGTGGTCACCGCGGACGGACAAGTCGGCGGCATGTCGCCGGGGTGCGCTACGCGGTTGCGTACCGCCGATGGCCAGGCGGCCTTCGTCAAAGCTGTCGGAGCGGAGCTGAATCCCGACACCCCAGGATTGTTCCGCCGCGAAGTCGAGGTGCTGACGTGCTTGCCTGCGGTGGACCATCGGCCACGTGTCATTGCGACCTACGACGACGGCGACTGGGTTGCGCTGCTGCTGGAGGACGTCGACGGCCGCTACCCGGATCTCGCCGACCCCGGCGATGCCGACGCCGTCTGGGCCGTCGTCGACCGTCAGTCGCGCGAGTTGACGCCGCCACCTGACGGCTTGGCGATTCGCTCCCTGCCCGACACGGCCCGCCGCTTCCTCGAACGCTGGCGCGACCTCTCCGACGGTCCCGGAGCCGGGCTGCCGCACTGGATCACGGCACATGCCGGCCCACTCGACGATCGGGTCGCTACTCTCCCGGAGCGGCTGGGCACCGGCACGCTGTGTCACTGGGACATTCGTGACGACAACCTGTTGATGCGCCCCGACGGCGCGGTCGTCGTCCTCGACTGGGGCATGACCTGCCGCGGACCGTGGTGGGCCGACTTGTTCGTGCTCGCGCTCGCGTGGGCGGACGCACCCAGCTTCGACGACCGGATCCGCACGATATCGCCGCTCCCGGACGAGGATGACATCACCGACCTGTTGCTGCTGTTCGGGATCTCGCAGGCCTGGCACGCCCAGCAGCCGGCGCCGCCTGGACTGGCCAATCTGCCGGAGTTCACCCGTCGGGAATCCGAGCGGTTGCTCGCCGGGGCCTGCCGCCGGCTTTCCCACTGATCGAGAGTTCGCTTCTCGCGCCTCGTACCAGCCGGTTACCGGTCATCGATACGCCCGACGCAGGGCCTTTTCGTACGCCCTGCGATCGAAGGTGAACGGCCCCACCGAGCCGAGGTCCCAGTCTCGATGGCCGTTGCGGAAGTCACGCCACGTCACGATGTCCTCGGTGACGGTGACGTGCGCGGTCAGCGGCCAGCACCCCGGGGAGCCGCAGACGCACCCCAACAGCACCGTGTCGCCGTCGTCGAACCATGTCTCGACCGGCTCACCCAGGTAATGCTCCGCGGGCAGCTGCGGACCGGTGGCGAGGCCGGCGTACTCGCCGGCCAGGCTGGGTTCACCGTCGGCGTCGGCATAGGGCTGCTCGACCCGACGGACGAGATCCTGCAGCCTGACGCCGTTGACGTACAGATTCACCACCGTGGCAGGCCCGGCGCCCAACTCTTCGCTCTCGAGGCGGAACTCGACGACGTCCACGACTCCTATTGTTTCCTGGATCTGCACGGCCGCATGACAGCGCCCCAGGTTCCCGTGCGGACGGGCCGGGAACCCGGGGCGCTGCCGACTCACTCAGAAAGACTCATCCGAGTGCACTGATCGTTACGATCCCGCGTGCGCAGCTCCCGCCCGCCGACGGCTCGAGGCCA
>NZ_DAHVSH010000030.1:0-4182 GCF_027324685.1 Haloactinopolyspora sp. | reverse complement strand
CCGGCCGACAGGTGACGGGGAGTTCCAGGTGATGATCAAACATCCGCGCCTGGCCGCGACGACCGGCGCGGTGACCCTGCGGGCGCGAGCCTGGGACAAGGCCGGAAACGAGGTCGTCCAGACCATCGAGCGAGCCTACGGACTGCGCGATTAGCCGAGAGAAGGGAGCAGAAGCGAACCCGTCAGGGGGCGAAGGGACACCCTTCGCCCCCTGACCCATGTCAGGCTCATGTGTCTCGCCGCACGGCCTCCGGGTGTCGTTCAGTCGATCCACGACGGGTCGGCGAGCAGCGCCTGAAACTCGTTCACGAGCCGACTCGTATGGAATCCGTCCGCGGCGGCGTGGTGCACCTGCACGGCGAGCGGCAGCAGCGTGCGGCCGTCTCGCTTGACATATCGCCCGAGCGTGAAGATCGGCAGCAGGTGATCCCAGCCGTGGCGGATGTGCAGCGTGAAGCCGGTGAACGGCGACCACGGCAGGCTCGAGACGTCGAAGACATGGGGCGGCAGCTCACCCTGCGGGAAGAACGAGGTGGCCGAGCGGTGCACGGCGAGCAGCTCCGCGGCGCGGTCGTGGAAGGCGGCGAAGTCGTCGACATAAGGCGTCCAGACGCACGCGAACGTCTCTCGTGCTGCGTTGAACACCGTGAACGCCGGGTGCAGCGTGGGCCAGATCGCTGGGCGGTCGGCATCGGTGAGGCACAGGCGGAACTCGTCGTGCCGATTCACGACCGAGGCCAGAGCCCAGATCTGAGTCACGTACGTCTTGCGCGACGACCGCCGCATGGCGTCAGCGAACGCCGTCACGTCGACCTCGACGGTCATTGCGTACGTGCACGGCGCTGCCCGGTGATAGTGCTCGAAGTGCTCGCGGCGTGGCCAGGTCTCCAGGTCGATCGGTACGGCAACATCCATGCGGTCATCATCGCCTGACCGGCTGGTCTGATTCGTCACCGGTGGGCGCGAGGGTCGGGAGCCGGATCTTCCGTCGCGGCGCGGTCCAGCAGCTCGTCGAGCAACGCGCGCTCGCCGGAGCTGTAGATTTCGGCGACCTGATCCAGTACGGCCTTGAGGGCGACGGCCCGCTGGCTCACCTCGGGCGGGCTGGTCGGTTTCGACGTCGTGATCGCCGCGAGGGTGGCCTCGTGTGGCCGGGGGCTGATTTTGGGGGTCGTGAAGATCGTCGTGGTGCGGATTGCCGCTTTGTGCGGCGATTTTTCGCGCGACGATCTTCACGACTGGCGATATCGGCCCGATTTCACGCGACGATCTTCACGACCTGCCAGTTCCAGCCGGAGCACACACGACGATCTTCACAACCGGTGATCGTCATGACCGATGCCTGTCCCGCTCCGACGATTCCGCGGCCAGGAGGGCGTTGCGGCGTCGCTGGCGCAGAGCGGCGGTCTTGGCGCGGTTCTGGCAGGTGGTGGAGCAGAACCGGCGCGTGTGGTTGCGACTGGTATCGACATACGCCCGGCCGCAGTTCGGATCGCTGCACACGCCGACCCGGTGCCCATGGCCGGCGGCCAGGAGCCGGCCGAGAGCCTCGGCGCAGATCGAGGTCCACATCTGAACCGGCGGCGCGTCACTGGGGTGGTGGTGCATGCGCCAGCGGCCGTCTTCCTTGGCGAGACGTGGGTGGGCGGGGTGTGCGGAGAGCATCGCGTTGAGGCGGGTGGCCGCGGCGTCATCGTCGCCGCGAGCGAGGTCGGCGACGACGCTGTGCAGTTGCTCGCCGAGCGCGACGAACCCGGGAACGTGCTCGTCGCGCACCTGGTTCACCGACCCGGGGTCAACCGCCAGGATCCGGGCCAGCGTGTCCAGGCGCTCACCACCGTCCTGCTGGACGACGAGCCGGTTGACGAGGTCGATGGCCACATGCACCCCGGCATCTGCGTAACTGTCCAAACGCACTTGACCAGTGTCCTCGCCTCTCCGTACAGTCAGGTAACTGTCGTTCGAGCATACGACAGTGACACACGATCGGCCGGAGAGGTGGCAGAGATGACCGGCATCCATGGCGCTGACCTCACCGAACCGGCCGTGCGTATTCGGGCAGCTTCGCGCGATGACGTCGACGTGACCGCACGGGTGTGGCGGGCCGCGTGGCTGGACGGGCACCGCGGTCGCGTGCCCGACGCGCTGCTCGCCATCCGCGAGCCCGAGTATTTCGCCGCCAAAGCCGCAGAGATGGTGGCATCGACGTTGTTGGCCGTCGACGGATCGGGCGCGATCGTCGGGGTGGCCATCGTGGCCGGCGACGAGCTGTCGCAACTGGCGGTGGCCCGCGAGGCCCGGCGAGTTGGGGCCGGCTCGGCCTTGCTCGCGGCGGCCGAGGCCCGCATCGCGACGAGTTTCGACGAGGCGTGGCTCTACGTCGTTCCGGACAACACCGGTGCCCGGGAGTTCTACGAGCGCCATGGCTGGATCGACGCCGGCGCGACGATCTTTGCAGCTCCGGCCGGTGACCGCAACGTGGACGTCCCGGTGCACCGCTACGTCAAGACGGTCCGCTGAGGGCCGACGTCGTCCGGCCTCAACTCTCGAGGTAGGCGGCGAGGTTGGCCAAGGACGAGGCCAGCCCGGCTGCGTGATCGGTCGGGGAGATGCCCGCCGGCACGTTGTCGGCGCGGATCTCCACCCGGGTGCCGTTGCCTTCGGCTTCCACCTGCCACGTCATCGTCATCGTGCCGGCAAAGGCGGGATAGTCGGAGACGAACTCGACGGCTTGTACGACACGCACACCGGGGACGATGTCCACGAACCGGCCTTCGACGATGTCGGAGTCCGCGGTGGCCTTGCCGGGGGCGCCCGACGCGTCGGCGTAGGTCAGTACCATCCGGTACGAGCCGCCTGGTCGTGCCTCGAAGTGGTCGAACCTGCCGGTCATCCCGGTCGGTGGCAACCACGTCGACAGTGCGTCCGGATCAACGAGGGCCGCGTAGGTCCGCTCTGGTGGTGCCGAGACCACCCGCGAAGCGCTGTCGGTACGAGCCATGAGCGCCATCGTAGGACCGAGCGGCCGACCGGGTCCGCAGCCGGGGACGCGCATCGGGACAATGGGGCCAGCACGGCGGCCGGGAACGACCGACCAACGAGAGGTGAGGGATGGCAGGCGACATCGTCCGGATCGGCGTCGTCGGCGCGGGGCAGATCGTCCGCGACCGGCACATACCAGGATTCCGGGCCGTGGGTGGCGTGCA
Organism: Haloactinopolyspora sp.; assembly: GCF_027324685.1. Taxonomy (NCBI): domain Bacteria; kingdom Bacillati; phylum Actinomycetota; class Actinomycetes; order Jiangellales; family Jiangellaceae; genus Haloactinopolyspora; species Haloactinopolyspora sp. Next base: position 976 of record NZ_DAHVSH010000030.1, on the reverse strand, counting down.
ACTGCAGTCTGTGGCGAATCGCAGCGTGGAATCGGGGGAGCGGGCGGCAGCAGAGTTCGGGTTCGCTCAGGTGCACCCGCATTGGCGCGGGGTCGTCGCCGACCCGAACGTGGACGCCGTCGTCATCGGAACGTGGCCCTACCTGCACGCTCCGGTCGCCATCGCCGCGCTCGAGGCCGGTAAGCACGTCCTGATCCAGGCCCGGTTGGCGATGGACGCCGACGAGGCGAAGGCGATTCACGCGGCGGCGCTGGCGCGCCCAGACCTGGTGTCGATGGTGGTGCCCGCGCCATTCACCTTCTGGGCCGACGCATGTGTGCGCCGGTTGCTCACCACCGGTGCCATCGGTGACCTGCGCCTGGTGCGCTGCTTCTGGGGTGGCGGCGACGGCGCCTACGATCCTGGCCCGCACTGGCGTCGAGACCGCCGTTACAGCGGGAACAACACCTTGCAGTTGGGCATCGTCTACGAGCAGCTCGCCCGGTGGGTCGGACACGCTCGATGGGTGCAGGCGGTCGAGTCGATCATCGATCCGCACAGCGAAGACGGGCCGGTGGACGTGCCCGACCTGGTGTCGGTGCACGCCGAGCTGCCCGGTCGTGCACGGTTGAACCTGGAACTCACCCCGCATGCCCGCTTCGCCGGCTCCACCGAGGTGTACTTGTTCGGTTCGGCCGGCACTCTCGTCGTCGACTTCACGGCACAGGAGATCTCGTTGCGCACCGAGACCCACGAAGAGAGGGTGGTGCCGCGACCGGACGAGCGTGGCGAGTGGCAGGTGGAGGCCGAGTTCATCGGTGCTATCCGCGGTCAGAACGACGTGCGGCTCAACGATGTCGCCACCGCGGTGCGGTACATGGAGTTCACCGATGCCGTCCGCCGCTCGGCTGCCGAAGGCCGACGCATCGGCCTGTGAGGCTGCCCCGACACGAGTCGACGGTGCGGTCGTGAGTCACGTGACACCGAAGCAGAGGAC
>NZ_DAHVSH010000213.1:0-20882 GCF_027324685.1 Haloactinopolyspora sp. | reverse complement strand
CCGAACCCCCACCCCAACCACCCGACCCCGCCCACGACATCCCACCCTTCTGAAACCAGCGAGGTCAGCGGAACAGGGTGTACGCGAACGGCTCAGACCGTTGGCGGGCTGTGCCACACGAAGTTCCAGCCAGCTGCTTCGACCGCGCGGTGCGCTGGGCCGCTCAGGGCCGAGAACGACACCTCGAATCCTGCGTTCTTGCCTCGTTCGGACAGCTCGCGGAGGAACGCGATCCCGGCCGAGCCCAAGTGCGTCACAGCATGCATGTCGACGACGGCGTGAGAGAGCGCGTTGAGTTCCTCGAGCCTGGCCACTCGTTCGACAGCGGCATGCATGTACTCCGCCGTCTCGTCATCGATGTCTCCGGTGAGAAAAACGACGATCTCGCGCGCGCCGCGGTCGACGACTTCGATACCGCCCATCGTTTCCACCTCCTTCTTCCACAGTGGCACCCCCCGATAGCCCCGGCAACGCCCGTAGCAGATTCGGGGCACCCGGGCAGGCACGGGCAAGCGTGACCTCATAGGCTGGTGCGTCATGAATGAGCCGCCCTCGAATGACCTTCCCGAGCAGCTGAGGGTGCGCCGGGAAAAGCGCGCCGAGCTGCTCTCGCGCGGAATACAGCCGTACGCGCTGGGCTTCGAACGCACGCACACCCTCGCGAGCGTCCGAGCAGAACACGAGGGATTGGAAGCAGGCGCCGAAACGGGCAAGCGCGTGGCGATTGCCGGAAGGGTGATCTTCCTCCGCAACACCGGCAAACTGTGCTTCGCGCGCCTACGTGAAGGTGACGGCACAGAACTTCAGGTCATGCTTTCCCTCGATCGCGTCGGCGAGCAGAGTCTGGCCGACTGGAAGCACGTGATCGACATCGGAGATCACGTCGGCGTCGAGGGAGAGGTCATCGCCAGCAAGCGCGGTGAACTGTCGGTCATGGCGGACAGTTGGACGATGGTTTCAAAAGCCCTTCGGCCGCTACCGGTTGCACACAAGGACCTCAGCGACGAAACCCGAGTACGGCAACGCTACGTCGACCTGATCGTCAATCCAGAAGCGCGCAGCATGGTCCGAACTCGCGCCGCGGTGACGCGTTCGCTGCGCGAGACTCTGCACCGGCATGGCTATCTTGAAGTCGAGACGCCGGTTCTGCAGTTGGTCCACGGTGGTGCGGCGGCTCGGCCGTTCGAAACTCACGTCAACGCTTTCGACATTCCGGTGACGATGCGCATCGCCTTGGAGCTCTTCCTCAAGCGGGCCGTCGTCGGCGGTGTCGACAAGGTGTATGAGTTGGGCCGCATCTTCCGCAACGAGGGTATCGACTCCACCCACAATGCGGAGTTCACGATGCTCGAGGCGTACGAGACCTACGCCGATTACGACACCATGGCCGAGTTGATGAGGTCACTGGTCCTCGACGCTGCCCGCGCGGTCGACCGGACCGTCGTGCCGGACGGGCGAGGCGGCGAGATCGACCTGGAACAACCCTGGGAACACATCACCGTGCACGAGGCGGTGTCGGCGGCCGTCGGAGAGGCCGTTGACGTCGACACCCCGATCGAGCGGCTGCGGGAGTTGGCGGCCAAGCACGAAGTCGCCATCGACCCTGACTGGGGCAGCGGCGAAATCGTCCTCGAGCTGTTCGAGAAGCTCGCTGAACACACGCTGGTGCGGCCCACGTTCGTCCGTGACTACCCGGCAGCGGTGCGTCCGCTGGCCCGGCCGCACCGCAACGATCCGCGCTTGGCCGAAGCATGGGATCTGGTCATCGCCGGGGTGGAGCGTGGCGTCGCCTACAGCGAGCTGATCGATCCGGTCATCCAGCGTGAGCGGCTGACTGAGCAGTCGTTGCTCGCCGCGGCAGGGGACCCCGACGCAATGCAGATGGATGAGGATTTCTTGCGCGCACTCGAGTACGGGGCTCCCCCGATGGGCGGGCTCGGGCTCGGAGTTGACCGGCTCATGATGTTGCTCACCGGAGCCGGAATTCGAGAGACGATCTTGTTCCCGCTGGTGAAGCCAGAATGAACCAGCCGGCCGAGAACCCGCAACAGTTGAGTTCGGCCGACACCCCGTTTCAGATCAGACGTGCTCGCACCAGAGACGTCCGTGCGATTCGTGGCCTTCTGGACGGATACGCAGCAAAACGAATCTTGCTCTCGAAGGAGACGGTGACGCTCTACGAGGACGTTCAAGAGTTCTGGGTCGCAGCGACCCCCGATGGTGAGATCATCGGGTGTGGCGCACTCCACGTCATGTGGGAAGATCTCGCCGAGGTTCGAACGCTTGCCACGCTTCCGGAATGGCGTGGCCGTGGTGTCGGGCACGCGTTGCTGACTCGATTGCTTGACGTAGCAGTGGATCTTGGCATCGAGCGCGTGTTCTGTCTCACCTTCGAGGTCGCGTTCTTCGAGCGGCACGGATTTGAACCCACCGAGGGTACCCCGGTCGACCCAGAGGTCTATACTCAGTTGTTACGCTCAGCTGATGAAGGGGTCGCGGAGTTCCTCGACCTCGACCGTGTGAAGCCGAATACTCTGGGTAACGTGCGTATGCTTAGGCGCCTGGCTTCGCCGGACAGCTAATCTCTTCACGATCCGTGCCGGGCAGAATTGAATTTCGCTGTTTCGGAGCGTAACAATAGAGTTGTCACGCGAATCCCAACTGAGCAGCTCCAGCAAGGAAGGACCAACGATGGCACAAAAAGTTCAGGTGATTCTGCTCGACGATCTCGACGGCGGTGACGCCGACGAGACCGTGAGCTTCGCCTTGGACGGTACCTCGTACGAGATCGACCTATCGACAAAGAACGCCAACAAGCTTCGCGAACTTCTCGCGCCGTACGTGGCCGCGGCGCGCAAGTCGACGACAAAGCGGGGCCGGGGCCGCGCAACGGCCACTCGCAGTTCGCGCAGCGACACCACCGCTATTCGCGAGTGGGCGCGCGAGCAGGGGCTCAAGGTGTCCGACCGAGGCCGAATCCCGTCGGACATCCTGGCCAAGTACGAGGCCGCCAACGGCTGAGGTAAACGTTCCGTCGCGGCATCGATCCGCCATGATGCCGCGACGGACCGGTGGTCAGGCTTTGGCGATGTTCTGACGTTGACGGCCGAGTCCGTCGATCTCGAGCTCGACCACTTCACCGCCCTGGAGGTAAGGCTGACCCGGCATACCCATGGCAACCCCTGCAGGCGTTCCGGTGTTCACCAGGTCGCCTGGTTCCAGAACCATGAATTGGCTGAGATACCACACGACGTAATCGACGTCGAAGATCAGGTCAGCCGTATTGCCGTCCTGTCGTAGCTCGCCGTTGACCCACAACCGCAGGCCGAGCTTTCCGGGGTCTGCCACGTCTTCGGCCGGAACCAGCCAGGGGCCGAGGGGATTGAATGTCTCGCACGACTTTCCCTTGTCCCACTGGCCGCCGCGTTCGAGCTGGAACTCGCGCTCGGAAACGTCATTCGAGATCGTGTACCCCGCGATGACCGCCCGCGCGTCCGCTGGAGATTCCAGGTAGCGCGCGGTGCGGCCGATGATGACGCCGAGTTCCACTTCCCAGTCCGTCTTGGTGCTGCCGCGCGGCACCAGGACGTCGTCGTTCGGTCCGACGGCCGTGTCCGGTGCCTTCATGAAAACGACCGGTTCCTTCGGCGGCTCGGCACCGGACTCCGCGGCGTGGTCCCGGTAATTCAGCCCGATACACACGATCTTGCCCGGGCGGGCGGTCGGTGTGCCGATCCGAAGGCCGGCCGGATCGATGGTGGCCAGCTCTCCCGCCTCCGCGGCGGCGCGCGCCCGCGCGATGCCATCCGTCGCGAGGAAATCGCCGTCGACGTCACGGGTCAGCGGGCCGAGGTCGAACGTCGTCCCGTCGTCGGCTTGGAGGGCCGGACGCTCGGAGCCCGGTTCCCCGAGGCGCAAGAGGTGCATGATCGTCTCCGTTCTGGTGGGTGGCGGTTACGCGGATGGTAGGCGAACGTGCTCCGGGGTGAGTTCGGCCACAGAACGGACCCCCAGCAACTGCATGGTGCGGCGTAACTCGGTCGACAAGATCTCCGCGGCTCGGGCGACCCCGCGTTCGCCGCCGGCCATCAGCCCGTAGAGGTAGGCGCGGCCGACCAAGCAGGCGTCCGCGCCCAGGGCCAGCGCAGCCACGATGTCGCCACCGTTGGTGATGCCGGTGTCGACGTAGATCTCGGTGTCTCCGCCGACCGCAGCAACGACTTCGGGCAGCAAGCGCAGTGGCACCGGCGCCCGGTCGAGCTGGCGGCCGCCGTGGTTCGACAGCACGATGGCGTCCGCGCCGGCGTCGACCACCCGGCGCGCGTCCTCGACGGTCTGGATGCCCTTGACGATCAACGGCCCGGACCAGATCGAACGCAGCCACGCGAGGTCGTCGATGGTCATGGTGGGATCGAACAACTGGTCGAGCAGTTCGGCCACCGTGCCGTCCCACGACGACAAGGTGGCGAACGTCAGCGGCTTGGTCGTCAACAGGTTCGCCCACCACGCCGGGTGGGTGGCCGCGTCGAGCACCGTCTTGAGGGTGAGGGACGGCGGGATGGTGAAGCCGTTGCGCGCATCGCGCAGCCGAGCTCCGGCCTTGGGGACGTCGACAGTCAGCATCAGGGCCTCGTAGCCGGCTGCGCCGGAGCGTTTGACCAGATCTTCCCCAGCGGCGCGATCGTTCCACACGTACAGCTGGAACCACTTCCGCGCCTCGGGAGCGGCCGCGGCGACGTCTTCGATCGACGTCGTTCCCATCGTGGACAGCGCGTACGGGATGCCGGTGCGCTCAGCCACCCGCGCGACCGCGCGCTCGCCCTCATGGTGCATCATCCGGGTGAAGCCCGTGGGGGCGAAGCAGAACGGCAACGCCGACGGTGCGCCCAGCAAGGTCGTCGACGTGTCGACGTCGGCGACGTTGCGCAGCACGGACGGGCGGAACTCGAGCCGGGCGAACAGCGACCGGGCGCGCCGCAGGCTGATCTCGGCCTCGGCCGCGCCGTCGGTGTAGTCGAACACCGATCGTGGTGTCCGGCGGCGCGCGATGCTGCGCAGGTCGGCGATGGTCAGCGCCCGGCTGAGTCGGCGCTCGGTCGGGTTGACCTGCACGGGTTTGGTGCGCAGCAGTGGCTTGAGCTCGGACCAGCGAGGTAATTGGCGGTCGGTCATGATCTGCTCCGTCCGGCTGCTCGTTCGGTGTGGTCGAGTGTGGTCGGACCACACAGTACCGTGTGGTCCGACCACACCGGTAGGCTGGGGCGCCGTGAAGACCTACGAGCTCGTGCTGCAGCGAGTCGAGGCGGACCTGGCGGCCGGCCGGCTCCGATTAGGTGACCGCCTGCCTGGCGAGCGGGCTCTGGCCGCAGAGCTCGAGGTCAGTCGGCCGTCGGTGCGTGAGGCTGTCCGCGTGCTCGAAGCGATGGGCGTCGTACGTACGGCGGTCGGTTCCGGCCCCCAGGCCGGCGCGATCATCGTCGCGGAGCCGTCCTCGCCGTTGACGTCGACGCTGCGTCTGCACTTGGCGACACGGCACCTGCCGATGGGGCACATCGTCCAGACCCGCGTGCTGATGGAGTCCTGGGCCGTCCGAGAGGCGGCCGAGCGAGCCGACACCGATGCCGATGCGCTCGAGGCGATCCGCCGCCTGCTGGACGCCATGGACGAGCCGGACCTCCCGCGCGAGCGATTCCACGTGCTGGACGCCGAGTTCCACGTCGCACTGGCAACGCTGGCGGGCAATGTCCTGGTGTCGACGATCATGGCCTCGCTTCGCGAGGCGATACATGGTTACGTCATGGATGCCGCGCCGAATCTGCCGGACTGGCCTGCCGCGGCGGAGGGGCTACGCCGTGAGCACCGGGCCGTCCTGGCGGCGGTCGAGGCAGGCGATGGCGACCTCGCGGCGGAACGGGTCGCCGCTCACATCGAAGGTTTCTACCAAGCCGCGGGCGTCAGATGAGCTGGCGGCGCGCCGCCCAGGCGACCACCTGAATAGTGCTCACCACACCCAGGCGGTCGCACAGAGCGCGGGAGCGGCGACGGATCGTGCGGTCCGAGAGGTCGAGACGGCGGGCGATGGCCTCGATACACAGGCCGTCGGCGAACAGGGAGATCAGCGCCAACTCGTCCGGGGTGAACGGGTTGTCGTGTGCCTGCGGCGAGTCAGGCGGCGGTGGGCAGACCCGCAAATGGGCGGGGCGGGCCGGTTCGAGTTCTGCCGTTCGGGCAGTGGAACGTTTCAGCGTCATGGCGTCGACCTGTTCGGTGAGAAGCGGGTTTATCGCCTGATCCGTCATGCCTGTCCCGTGAACGTACGGGTTTACGGGGTTCCAGGTCAACGATTCCGGATAACCTTCTTGATACGGTTCAATCGAACCAGCCCATCGAGTCGATCTGGACATGCGGATTCCAGGTCGGGTGATCGGTGCCGACGGCGCGCATCGTGACGGCCACGTGATCCACGTGTGCGCGGCCAGGCCAGTCCGCGACGTCCAGGGCGACTTCGGTCCACGAGTCCGGCGTGTACGGCTGGGTGATCGTCAGCTCGTCGCTGCCTGAACGCAGCGTGAACGTCACCTCGTACCCGGTGGCGCCCGGCGCGCCCCCGTATGAGTTGACGTGGATCACGACGCGCTGTGCAGCGCTGAGGTCGATCGGCTCGGCCAGGTCTACGACCATGGTTTTCGGTGCGAGAGACGAGCCGACCGTCGCGGTGCCGTCCAACGCGTGCGAGCCTCCGTGCGGTCTGCCCGGACCGTTGGCCATCGACGTCACGGCCTGCACGGAATCCATGCCCGCCCCGGGCTGCCAGCCCTGAGTGGTGCCGTCGTCGAAGTCGAAGATCGGGGTCGCCTCCGGTGGCGGCTCCGGCGGCACATCGACCTGTTCGGTGTACTGATGACCGACGATGCCGAAGCACATCGCCGGGGCGTCCGGGTTCTGGGGGGTTGCCGCCACGACGGTGACGGCGAACGTCCGTGCTTCTCCGGGTTGGATCCCGTCGGTGTCCAGCGCCGCTGGTTCGACGGTGATGCCGTCGCACGCCCGCACGTCCACCGGTCCGGACAGAGGCTGGACGTCATGGTTGGCGACGGTGATCTCGACTGTCGCGCCGACGCCGACTCCGTCCGGCGCGACCGCGTCGACCTCGATGTTCGCCGTCCGTGCCGCGCCCACGTACCGGCGGGCGAGCTCGACGTCGTCGATGTCGAAGTGCCCGGACCACGCATCGTTGGTGTCACCACGAGCCCACACCTTGATCCGCCCGATACTCGATCGGCCGGACCAGTCCGCCAGGTCGACGGTCACGCGCTGCCACTGCCCGTTCTCCACGAGTCGCGCCGTGCCCTCGGCCACGCTGCCGTCGGTGCCGTACAACCTGACCTTGACGTAACGCGAGCCGATGTCGGCGTCCGCGGGGATGCGTACCCGCAGGGCGAGCGCGGCGTCCTGGGATGCGTCGAGCGGGTCGTCGATGACGACGTCGGTGCCCCGCCACAACTTGGCCAGATTCGCCGCCAAGCCGCCCTCGAACGTGAAGGCCGAGCGGAGGTGGCCATCGCTCGCGTCGACGGTGTTCACCGCATCGGACGCGCGCCAGCCCTGTGCGCCGTCGTCGAAGTCCGACACCGTCGTGGTGCGCAACGGCAGGGCGGTCGTGCTCGTGCCCAGCTCGGTGGGCCTTTCGCGTACGGCGAGGGCGGCCGGGTCCCAGCCGTCGACGACCTCGGACCACTCGTCGATGCCGATGACGTCCTTGGCGAACTCGGTGACCTCCAACGAGCGTTCAGTGTCGATGTCCTTGAACACCTGGTAGATCAGCTTCTTCTCGCCCGGTGGCGCGTTCTCCGGACGGTCGTCGTCCCACCACCACAAGCCGAGTCGCAGCCCCTCCTCGACTTTGTGATCGACGTGGCGATGCAGGATGAACGAGTCGATGGCCGGCAAGAAGTGGATCTTGTAGTAGGCCAGCGCGTAGCAGGCGGCTTGTAACCGCTCCGCCTCGGCCGACGTGCCGGGGGTGTTGCAGCCCTGTTCGGAGAGGATGACCCGGCGCGGCTGGCCGTCGTACAGCTGCTCGGCACGCAGGAGGTACTGGTTGAGGACTTCGACGTTGTTGAAGGTGATCCGCGGTGTCGTGTCGGGGTCGGGGGTGGCGCTGGTGTCGTTCCAGAACGCCGGGTCGCGCAGGTCCTCGGGGTAGGGGTGGTGCGCGATGTGCCACGGGTAGTCACCGTGGGCCTTGGTCAGGGCGTTCAGGCCGTCGACGACGTCCTTGCCCGGGTAGAAGCGCCCGGGCGGATCGGCCGGACCACTGGGCGTGCGCCATGAGTGCGTCAGCGAGGTGTAGGTGCGCGCTTCGCCGTAGGCGGCGCGGGTGGCCAGATGGGTCAGGCGCAGGGCCCGCTCGTAGGACAGCAGGAACTCGTCCAGCGGCTTGGCGCCCATGTTCTGCCAGACCCACTGCGCATCGACCTCGTTGCCGACGATGAACCCGGTGGCGCGGCCGTAGCGCTGATCCTGCCGGGTGTAGCGCTGTGCCAAGAACTCCACCGCGGCCGTGTAGTGGGCGACGCCCTCGGCGGTGGCGGTGTTGAACGCGTAGACCGGACCGCCGGCCAGGTCCGCATCGGGGTGCTTGAGCACCGGCCATGCCGAGTTGGGGGCTTCGTCGCGATAGAGGATGAGGATCAGATTGACCACCGCGCCGTTCGCGGACAGCGGCTTGATCTGGCGATCGAGGCCGGCCACGGTCGCGGCGTCGAAGTAGTACTCGGTGCCGTTGGAGGTGAACGGGATGGAGGAGCCCGCACCTTCGTCCTCGAGCTGCATCAAGGTGTTGAAGGCGACGTTGATGCCCGCGTGACCGATGCCGAGCTCTTCGGCGTCGGCGCTCAGCTGGACCTGCAGGCCCTTCTTCGTGTCGCTGTGCGGGTAGGGGTAGTCGTTGGTCGGGGTGATCTGCACGTCGTCGGCATGGCGGTACGTGCCCACCACGGCACCACCGACGACGGCGACGTACTTGGCGTAGTAGAGCGTGGTTGCGCCCTTCGTGCGGGTGATCTCGACGGAGAAGGCGCCCTCGTCGTCTGCGGCGACCGCCGCCACGGGCTCGGCCTCGGCCCACTGCGCCACGTGCTGCTCGGTGCCCAGCGCGTAGATGTCGACGTCGGCGCCCGGCGCCGCCCCGCCCGAGACCGTCACGACGTCGTCGGTCACGCTCACGGCTGTGATGCCGGGCGCTCCGGCCGGTCCCGCGGGGTCCGCCGCCGCGGGGCCGGACAGTATGCTGCCCGCCAGCGCCGTCGCGACCACGGCGATGCCGAACCGTTGATGCCGTCGCATGCCGAGCTCCCGTCGTGGATGAATCGGTTCAGCTCACTGTGCCCTCAGGTGTGAGCGCCTGACACCTGCCGTGTCCGGAGGTGGCCACGGATTCGACCAGAGCGTAAGCCTCATCTCGTGAGTGCCACCGCTTGACCGCCGTGCCTGTGGAGCCTTATCGTCCTCAACACATGTCGGTTGTGAAACGATTCATTCAGCTGTGATTTGGGAGTATCCCGTTGTCCGGTACCGGGCTCGACGCCGAGTCGATACCTGAGCGCCAGCCGGTGCTGCGCCTGTCCGGGGCGTCGAAGAGCTTCGGCTCCGTGGCGGCCCTGACCGACGCCCGCATCGAGCTGTACGCAGGCGAGACGCATGCGCTGGTGGGTGAGAACGGCGCCGGGAAATCGACGCTGATCAAGATCCTCGCCGGCGTGCACCGTCCCGATTCCGGCACCATCACCGTCGACGGCGAGGTCGTCGAGTTCAGCGGCACGGCCGAGGCGAAAGAGGCCGGTATCGCCGTCATCTACCAGGAGCCCACGCTGTTCCCGGACCTCACGGTCGCCGAGAACATCTTCATGGGCCGCCAGCCGCGCGGGCGGTTCGGCATGATCGACCGCGACCGGATGAACCGCGCGGCAGCTGCCTTGTTCGAGCAGCTGGGCGTGCCGATGGATCCCGAGCGGCAGGCGCTGGGCATGTCCATCGCCGACCAGCAGGTCGTCGAGATCGCCAAAGCCATCTCGCTCGATGCGCGGGTGCTCATCATGGACGAACCGACCGCAGCCCTGTCCGGCGCGGAAGTCGAGCGGTTGTTCACGGTGACCCGGGCACTGCGGGACGACGGCGCGGCGGTGCTGTTCATCTCACACCGATTCGACGAGGTCGAAGCGTTGTGCGAGCGGGTCACGGTGATGCGCGACGGCGCTCACGTCTCCACCGACCTGATGTCCGAGGTGAGCATCGACCAGATCGTGCGGCGCATGGTCGGCCGCGAACTCGGCGCGTTGTTCCCCAAGCAGGAGGTCCAGCCGCGTGACGTGGTGCTGGAGGTCGACGGGCTGACCCGTGAGGGTGTGTACCGCGACGTCTCCTTCAGCGTCCGCGCCGGCGAGATCGTGGCGTTGGCCGGACTGGTCGGGGCCGGACGCTCGGAGGTCGTCCAGGGCGTTTTCGGCGTGGATCCACGCGACGCCGGCACGGTGCGCGTGGGCGGGCGGGCGCTGCCGCCCGGCAACCCGCGGGCCGCGATGCGCGCGGGTGTGGCGCTGGTCCCCGAAGACCGGCGGCATCAGGGCCTGCTGCTCGACCTGTCCATCATGCGCAACGCGACGTTGACCCGACGGAGCCGACTGGCGCGCTTCGGCTTCCTCGTCGGTGGGGCCGAGCGGCGCGAGGCCGAACAGTGGACCGCGCGCCTGCAGACGCGCTACGGCCGTCTCACCGACCCGGCCGGAACGCTGTCCGGCGGCAATCAGCAGAAGATCGTGCTGGCCAAGTGGCTGGCGACCGGGCCGAAGGTGCTCATCGTCGACGAGCCCACCCGCGGTATCGACATCGGCACCAAGGCCGAAGTCCACCGGCTGATGTCGAGCCTGGCTGCCGAGGGTGTAGCCGTGGTGATGGTGTCGTCGGAGTTGCCCGAGGTCCTGGCCATGGCCGACCGGGTGCTGGTCATGCGCGAGGGCCGGCTCGCCGGGGAGCTCAGCCGCGCCGAGGCCACCGAGGAGTCGGTGATGTTTCTCGCGACCGGGCAGGAGGCGGCATGAGCCTGCTGACGAAGGCGCACGAGTCCGGCTCCGACGCCCAGGCCCGGACCGGGTCGACCGTGCTCGACATGGTGCTGCGATTCCGGGCGCTGGGCCTGCTGCTCACTCTCGCCGCGATCGTCGCCGTCACCGCGGCGGTCAACCCCCGGTTCGTCAACGAGCAGAGCATTCGCGACCTGTTGCTTGCTGCGGCCATCACGCTGTTGCTGGCCACCGGCATGACCGTCGTCGTGCTCACCCGTGGAATCGATCTGTCGGTCGGCTCGGTACTCGGGCTGTCGGCGTTCTGCACGGCCTCGCTGCTCAGCGAGAACCCAGGCATCCCGGTCCCGGTGGCGATGCTGATCGGGCTCGGTATCGGGGCGGTGTGCGGGCTGTTCAACGGCATGATCGTGCACCTCGGCAAGGTTCCGCCGCTGGTGGCCACGCTCGGCACCTTGTACGTGTTTCGCGGCGTCGTCTACTTCATCGCCGGCGGCGGGCGGATCAACGCCTCGGACATGCCGGGCGGGTTCCTCGACTTCGGCACGGCGCGCATCCTGGGGATCCCGTACCTGATCGTCATCGCCGGGGTGGTCCTGGCGGTGGTCGCGGTCTTCCTCTCCCGTTACCGCGCCGGGCGCGACATGTACGCGCTCGGGTCGAGTCCGGAGGCGGCGCGGCTGGCCGGCATCCCGGCCGGGAAACGCATCCTCACCGCATACATCCTGTGCGGTGCCCTGGCCGGGCTCGGCGGCGTGCTCTACGCCGCCCGGTACGGCACCGTGGACGCCTCTGCCGGCTACGGCATGGAGCTGGACGTGGTGGCCGCGGAGGTCGTGGGCGGCGTGGCCATCTTCGGCGGCAGCGGAACGGTCGTGGGCGCCGCGCTCGGCGCCGTGCTGCTCACGGTCATCAGCAATGCCCTGCCGGTGTTGAGCATCGACCAGTTCTGGCAACGGGCGATCGTCGGAGCGCTCATCCTCGGCGCCATCGCCCTGGACCGCCTCGTCGGCCTGCGGGTCAAAGCGTCGTTGCGGAAGAAGGATGCCCATGTCGGCTGACACCCTGACCGGTCGGGGAGCCGGCCGGTTCCGGCTCCAACGGTTCGCGACCTGGGACGTCGCGATCATCCTGGCCACGCTGGCCGTCATCGTGATCGCCGCGGCGACGGTGGAGCATTTCGGCACGTCGCGCAACGCCGGCTTCCTGGTGCTCGACCTCGCGCCGATCTTGTTGCTGGCCCTGCCGATGACCCTGATCATCGCGACCGGCGAGATCGACCTGTCGGTCGCGAGCATCGTCGGATTGACGAGTTCGGCCATGGGCGTCATGTGGAACAACGGAGTACCGCTCGAGACGATCATGCCGCTGTGCGTCCTGATCGGGGCGATCCTCGGCGCGGTGAACGGCCTGTTCGTCACCGCGCTCGGCCTGCCGTCGCTGGCGGTGACCATCGGGACGCTCGCGCTGTACCGAGGGTTGGCCTACGTCCTGCTCGGCGACACGGCGGTGGCGGACTTCCCGCGGCAGTTCACCGGCTGGGCCATCGGCAACATCGGCGCGACGTCGATTCCCAATGTTCTCATCCCGATGATCGTCATCGCGGGGCTGTTCGCTGCCGTGCTGCATGCCATGCCGGTGGGCCGGGCCATCTTCGCCACCGGGTCGAACCCGGTGGCGGCTGCGTTCGCCGGTATCGCCGTCGGGCCGTTGAAGTTCTGGCTCTTCGTCGTGTCCGGCGCGGTCGCGGGGCTGGTGGGTGTGTTCTGGACGCTGCGATATTCCAGCGCTCGAGCCGACAACGCCACCGGCCTCGAGCTGACCGTGGTCGCAGCTGTCCTGTTGGGCGGGGTGTCCATCTTCGGCGGCACGGGGACCCTGCCCGGCGTGCTCGCGGGCGTGGTGTTGCTGACCTCTCTGCAGAACGCGCTCCGGCTGGCCAGTGTGTCGAGCGAGGCGCTCACCGTGGTCACCGGATCGCTGCTCATCGTCTCGGTGCTCGCTCCCAACGTGCTGGTCGGCGTGCGCACCTCGATGCAACGCCGGCGTCGCCGAACGCGGTCGCCATCTCCCACCTGAGAAAGGAACGCTCATGTCTGTCAGCCGATTCCGTCATCGCGGTCGAGCGAGGCGAGTCACCCCGGTCGCTGCAGGGCTCGCGTTCGCGCTCGTCCTGGCCGGCTGCGGTGGCACCACCCAGGACAGCGCCAACGACGCCGACGAGGGCGGTGACGAACCGGCCGCTGAAGCGAACCCGGACGCGGATTACGAAACCGGGTTGAGCATCGCCATGCTCCCGAAGTCGGTGAACAACCCGTACTTCGAAGCGTCCAGCGAGGGCGCCGAGGCCGTGACGACCGAGCTGGAGGGGGAGTACGAATACACCGGCCCGTCGGATGCGTCGGCGTCGTCGCAGGTGAGCTACATCAATACGCTGAGCCAGCAGGCCACCGACGTCGTCTTGTTGTCGGCCAACGACCCGAACGCTTTGTGCTCGTCGCTCGACCAGGCGCGCACCGGGGAAACCGTCGTCGTCACCTTCGATTCCGACGTCGATGCCGCCTGTCGCGACGCCTTCGTCAGCCAGGTCGACGGTGACGAGGTGGGGCTGGCGCTGATCGAGATGGCCGCCGAGCAGATCGGTGGGTCCGGGCAGGTCGCGATCCTGTCCGCCACGGCGAACGCGACCAACCAGAACGCCTGGATCGAGGTCATCCAGGAACAGGTCGACACCAATCCGGACTACGCCGACATCGAGCTGACCGGCGTGGTCTACGGCGACGACGAGGACGAGAAGTCCTTCCAGGAGACCCAGGGCCTGCTGCAGGCCAATCCCGATCTCGACGCGATCATCTCGCCGACCACGGTCGGCATCGCGGCTGCCGCGCGGTACATCTCGAGCTCGCAGTACAAGGGCAAGGTCGCCCTGACCGGACTCGGGACGCCGAACCAGATGCGTGAGTTCGTCAAGGACGGGACGGTGACGGAGTTCGCCCTGTGGGATCCGACCGCGCTGGGCGAGTTGGCGGCCTACACCGGTGCGGCCATCGCCTCGGGCATCATCACCGGCGCCGAGGGCGAGACCTTCACCGCCGGTGACCTGGGCGAGTACACCATCGGCGCCGACGGCGTCGTGGTCCTGGGCCCGCCCACGAGGTTCAACGCCGACAACATCGACGACTTCGACTTCTGAGTCGGCGGTACCACGCGTGGGACCGACCATGAAGGGTGCTCTCCGGCTGCGGTGGCTGCTGGCGGGGGTGCTCGCGACCTCGATGGCAGCGACGCTGAGCGTACCGGCGACCGGCGCGCCGGGACGGGCTCCGCTGGCGCCTGAACAGCTCACCTTGGATGACCGCGAGGCCCCGCTGAACGTGACGGGCGATCCGCGGTTCGGGTGGCTCCCGCAGGACAACGACCCGAACGAGTGGCAGAGCGCCTACCAGATCGTCGTCCGCGACCGCGACGGCGCACAGGCCTGGGACAGCGGCAAGGTCGAGTCCGGTGCGCAGTCCTACGTCGAGTACGCCGGCCCTGAACTGAGCCCGGGTGAGCCGTACCGCTGGACGGTGCGGACCTGGGACCGTGATGACCAGCCGTCGCCGTGGGCGCCGGAGTCGACCTTCGAGACCGGTCTCGGCGACGCCGACTGGAACGGCGCCGAATGGCTCCAGCGCCCGCCCGGCGGACGCGGGCCGATCGAGATCGTCGACGGGCGGGCTCGCGTGACCGGCGGTGACGTGACGCTCGCCGACATGGACCCCAGCCTGGGTGATGACACGCTCGAGCTGACGGTCCGGCCGCACACCCGGGGCGCGGGCTGGGTGTTCCGCAGTCCCGAT
Organism: Haloactinopolyspora sp.; assembly: GCF_027324685.1. NCBI lineage: Bacteria > Bacillati > Actinomycetota > Actinomycetes > Jiangellales > Jiangellaceae > Haloactinopolyspora > Haloactinopolyspora sp. The sequence goes on along the minus strand of NZ_DAHVSH010000213.1, from coordinate 5,959 downwards.
CGCGACAACGGCTACATGTGGCAGCTCGCGGCAGGGGCGGGGCTGAGCCCACACGTGCTCGTCGACGGGCGATACACCAAGCTCGCGACGATACCGTTGGAGGTCACCGCCGGTACCGACTACCGCGTCCGGATGGAACTCGCCGGTTCCACCATCCGGACCTTCGTCGACGGCGAACTGGTCGACGAACGCCAGGACGACACCTTCGGCGCCGGGTCCATCGGCTTCAGGGAAGCGTCCAACGAGATCGGCGAGTTCGACGACGTGCGGGTGACCGATGCCGACGGCACCGTCGTGTTCGCCGACGACTTCAGCGGCGACCTGTCGCAGTGGCCGGCGCCCAGTCGGCGACAGGACGACGAGTGGACCCTCGCGCGCACCGAGGTCGAGCTGGACGGGGCCGAGGTCATTCGCGCCCGGGCCTACGTGGCCGCCAGCCACACCTACGAGTTGCACATCGACGGTCAACGCGCCGGTCGTGGGCAGTCGTTCGGGTACCCGGGCGAGCACTACTACCAGGCCAGTGACGTCACGGCCCTGGTACAGGGGAAGGACCGGATCGCCGTCGGTGCGATCCTGCATTGGTACGGCAGCGGCCAGGGGCGCCCGGTCGGTGTGCCCGGTCTGCTCGTACGCCTGGTGATCGACTACGCCGACGGCAGCACTCAGGTCGTCGTCAGCGATGGTTCCTGGCGGGTGACCGAGGGGCCTTACGTGGAATCCGCACGCCGTAACGGCGAGGGCGATTACGTCGAACACCTCGATGCCCGGCTAATCCGCGACGGATGGAGCGAGCCGGGCTTCGACGACGCCGACTGGGACGACGCCATCGTCCTGGGCGCTCACCCGGTCGAGCCGTTCTCGCACCTGACCGGGCAGGAGACTCGCCTGAGTGAACGCAGGGTGGAACCGGTCGCGGTCACCACGGCCGACGACGGAACGCCGGTCTTCGACTTCGGCACGGTGATCCCGGCACGGCCGGTCGTCCGGTTCGACGACGGTGTCGCGGGACGCACGGTGCCGGTGCGGGCGGGCTACAACCTGACCGAGTCCGGGCGGGTGGCGACGTCGACGCTGCTGACTCAGGGCACGGACATGAGCTTTCCGTACACCCAGCGCGATGGTGAGCAGGAGTTCGAGGCGTTCACCCACCTCGGGTTCCGCTATCTCGAGGTGCCCGACGCCGGAGAGCAGATCGCGATCGACGACGTGTCGGCGGTCGTGGTGCACACCGACACTCCGCCCGGAGCGCAAGCCACGTTCGCCAGCTCCGATCCGACGCTCGACGCGGTGTGGGAGCTGACCGTGCGGTCAGCGCTGTACTCGGTGCAGGAAGCTTTCGTCGACACGCCGACCCGGGAGAAGGCCCAGTTCCTGGGCGACGCCGCGAACATCTCGTACGCCACGATGGCCGGGTTCGGCGAACGCGATGCCACCCAACAGGCCATCCGCGAGTTCCTGAACTCCGCCGAGCGGTTCTGGTCCGAGGGCAACGACGTCGGCCCCTACAACGCCGTCTACCCGAACGGTGACGGCAAGCGCGACATCCCCGACTACACCCTGATGTTCGTCGACTGGGTCCGGCACTATTACCAACAGACCGGTGACCGCGCCTTGCTCGAGGAGGCCTACCCGGCGCTGCGCGACACCGCCGACTACGTACTGCGCCATATCCCGGCCACCGGGCCCACCGCGGGTCTGGTCACCGAACTGTCCGGCGGGAGCGGCGCGTACCGGTACGGCATCGTCGACTGGCCCGAACCCGGCCGGTTCGGGTACGACATGGACGCGGCGGCGCGCACTACCATCAACGCGCAGAGCGTCGCCGTCTTGCGCGACGTCGCAGACATCGCCGAACTACTCGGCCGCCCCGAGGCGAGCGACCTGCGCAGCCGAGCCGAAGAGTTGCGCGCCACCATGAACGCCACGCTGCGCCGCGCGGACGGCGTCTACGTCGACGGCCTGCACGCCGACGGTTCACAGAGTGAGCACGCGGGCCAGCACTCGACCTCGTATGCAGTCGCTTACGGTGTCGCGCCGGACGATGACGTGGCCGAGCTGGCTGATCACCTGGCCAGTCTGGGCATGAAGCAGGGCCCGATGACCGCCCACCGGCTGCTGCAGGCCCTCGCCGACGGCGACCGGCCCGATGCGGTGCTCGACCTGTTGACCAACGACGACGACCTCGGCTGGGCGAACATCCTCGATCAGGGCGCGACGTTCACCTGGGAGGCGTGGACCCTCGACCCCGGCACGAACTTCAGCCAGTCCCACGGCTGGGGCGCGCAGGTGCTCGTCGACATCCAGCAGACCCTGCTCGGCGTGCGTACGACCAGCCCGGGCGCGGCGACCGTGCAGATCGCGCCGCCGGCGGCCGGACTGCAGCACGCCGCGGGCACGGTGCCGACACAACGCGGCATGGTCGACGTCCAGTGGCGGCGCGCGGGGGACGGCGTGCGCCTGGTCGTGGACGTTCCGGCCAACATGACCGCGCGGGTCGCGCTGCCCGCGCCCGACGGCGTCGAATATCGCGCCTTGGGTCGGGCGCGGGCTGAGTACGTCGGTGCGGACGACGGCCGGGCGATCTTCGAGGTCGGCTCCGGACGATCGGTGTACGTACCGATTCCGGGAGGTCAGCGGTGACGACACTGTCGAGGCGTGGGTTTCTCGGGGCGGTGGCCGCCGGCGGGGTCGCCGCGGCGTTGCCGGTGACGGCGGCTGAAGCTTCGGCCTCGCCAGGCCGGTTCCCGGCTCGATTCGCCGACCCGCCTCGGCAGTTCCAGGCGAAGTTCCGGTGGTGGTGGCCACATGGCCTGGTCGATCCGGCCGAGATCGCCCGTGAGATCGACCAGATCGCCGACGCCGGGTTCGGTGGGGTCGAGATCGCCGATGTGCACCACAGCGTCGACGAGCCGATGGACCCGGCGGGCCACGGTTGGGGCACTCCGGCGTGGGTCCGGGCACTCGAAGCAGCGCTGACCCGGGCGAACGAGCGCGGCGTGACCGTCGACTTGACGATCGGCCCCGCGTGGCCCGCAGCGGTACCGACCGTCACACCTGACGACGCGGCGGCCATGCAGGAGCTCGCTCATGGTGTCGCCGTCGTCGACGGTGGTGTCTTCCGCGGCGCCGTCCCGGAGCCGGTCGTGCCGCCGGCTGCCGACGTCACCACGCGGCGGCTGTTCACCGTCCAGGTGGCCCGCCTCCTCGACCATGCCCCGGTGGAGCCGCCGTACGCGCTGGATGCTGCGTCGGTGCAGGATGTCACCGAAACCGTCGAGAGCGGCCGGCTCGAGTTCAGTGCCCCGGACGACGGCCGATGGCTGGTGATCTCCACCTGGCTCAGAGGCTCCGGCCAGCGTCCGGAACGCGGCCCGCACACCGAGCCGGTGTCGTACGTCGTCGACCATTTCAGCCGGATCGGCACGCACGCGGTGATCGACTTATGGGAGGAGCGCATCCTCACCCCGCGCATCAGGGCACTGCTGCGCTCCACCGGCGGTGCGATGTTCGAAGACTCCATCGAGATGGAGACCGAGGCGACCTTGTGGACCCCGGGCCTGCTCGAGCAGTTCCGCTGTCGCAAGGGGTACGACCTGCTGCCGTACCTGCCGATCGTGCTCGACGAGGACGAGGACGAGGTGTTCACCTTCGGCGGCGACATCGACCGCCGCGTGCGCGACGACCTCAACGACGTGCGCTCCGAGTTGTACATCGAGGAGCACATCGAGGTCCTGCAAGACTGGTTGCACGGCCTCGGCCTGCAGTTGCGCATCCAGCCGTACGGCCTCGAGACGGATGCGGTGGCGAAGGCCGCGGTCGTCGACATCGCCGAAGGCGAGTCCCTCGGGTTCAACAACCTCGACGACTTCCGCTCCCTCGCCGGTGGGCGCGACCTGGGCGGCCGGACGGTCCTGTCCAGCGAGGCCGCCGCCGTGCACGGCGGTTCGTACAGCACGACGTGGGATCACGTGGTGCGCACGGTGTCGCGTGAGTACACCGCCGGGGTCAACCAGGCCGTCCTGCACGGGTTCTCCTACGCCGACGCGCCGGGTGCGCAGTGGCCGGGCTTCGCCGCGTTCACGCCCTATGGCGGTGGCGTCGGCTACAGCGAGTCGTGGGGTCCTCGACACCCGATCTGGCGCCATGCTCCCGACGTGGCAGGCTTCCTGGCGCGTTCTCAACTGGTCCTGCAGACCGGGCGGGCTCGCGTGGACGTCGCCTTCCTGCGGCAGAAGGGATACGCAGGCACCGGCTTCGGCGCGGCATGGTTCTCCTCGGAGGGCGTCCGGCACGGATGGACCCACCAGTTCGTCAGCCCGCGGCTGCTGGAGCTGACCGATGCGCGCGTCGAGCGCGGCCGGCTGGCGCCGGACGGCCCGGGCTATCGACTGCTGGTCTTCGAAGGCGATGCCTTCAACGGGCGGGTCGAGACGATGCCGCTGGCCACCGCCCGCAGGCTGCAGGGCTTCGCACGCGCGGGCCTGCCGATGATCATCGTCGGCTCGTGGGATGCCCCCGAGGTGCCGGGAGTCGCCGCACCGGGCGAGAACGATGAACTCGCGGCGGTCTTCGCCGAGCTTCTGGCGCAGCCCTCGGTGCATCGTGTCGACACCCGCGACGAGATCCCTGCAGCCGTCGCCGCGACCGGCCTCGAGCCGGAGGTGCGCCATGCCGCGGCCTCGCCCGTGCTGCACGCTCGTCGCCGCAGCGCCGACGCGGACTACTACTACATGGTCAACAGCTCGGACGACGAGGTGGTGGACCACGAGGTCACGTTCACGACCAGTATCCGTCCGGCTGTCCCGTACCGGCTCGATTTGTGGACCGGTGAGGTCAGCCGGGTCGTGGTGGCTGAGTCCGGCCCGGGCTGGGTCAGGATGCGCGTCCGGCTCGCTCCCGGCGCTGTCACGGCGGTGGCGCTCGCCCGGCCGAGTTGGCGCGGCGGCGGGGTGGCGGCCGGTCGCAGCGTGGTCACCACCGAGGCGGACGACATCGTGGAGGCCGACGGCCAGCTGATGGTCCGGGCTCGCGCCGCCGGGACCTACGTGTCGACTCTGGCGAACGGGCGGACCACATCCACGGCCATCGATTCGGTGCCCGATGAGATCAGCCTGAATCGATGGGACCTGACCGTCGACGACTGGCGGCCCGGCGATTCGGCCACCGAGACCGTGGTGACGACACATCGAGTCAGCCTCGACTCGCCGACCGCGTGGACTGACGTTCCCGGCCTGGAAGACGTGTCGGGGGTAGGGCGGTATTCGACCGTGGTCGACCTGCCCGCCGGCTGGACCGGTGAGCATGGTGCCTACTTGCATCTCGGCGCGGTCAGCGACACGCTCCGGGTCACGGTCAACGGCCACGCGTTGCCGCCGGCTGACCAGGCGAGCGCGGTCGTGGACGTGGGGGGCTACGTGGGGCACGGGCCGAACACGATCGTCGTCGAGGTCGCATCCACGCTGATCAACCGGATGCGGGTGACGCGCCCGGAGGTCTACGGCGACGTCGAGCGTGCCCGTTACGGCCTGTCCGGGCCGGTCCGGCTCGTGCCCTACGGCCAAGCCCCGCTGATGTAGCTGTCGATGGTGACCGCTTCCGGCCGATGCGGGTGCATGGTCTTGTCTGCGCCCGGCGATGCCGACACATTGGTCACCACGCCGTCGTCCGTTTCGGTCCGACCAGGAGCTGAAAATGAACCGTTCCAATTCCCGCGTGTCGCGACTCGGTGTCGCTGCCATCGCTGCCCTGGCGATCGCGATGCCGGTGGGTATTGCTTCGGCCGGGCCACCGATCCAGGCCGAGCAGCGTGTCGAAACGGAGGTGGACGTGATCAGCCTGACCGCTGAGCACGCGACGAACCCGCTGGGCTTGCCGGTCGAGGCGCCGCGGCTGGGCTGGCAGTTGCAGTCCGGCCAGCGTGGCGTCGTCCAATCCGCGTACCAGGTGCAGGTCGCCT
>NZ_DAHVSH010000210.1:0-2955 GCF_027324685.1 Haloactinopolyspora sp. | reverse complement strand
GTCCGTGCGCGAATCCCGGTCAGTGGGAGTGTCTCGGCACGGCGTCGCCGCTCCCGCCCACCAGGAAGTCCAGGTCCGCGCCGCGATCGGCCTGCAGGACGTGTTCGGTGTAGAGCTTGGCCCAGCCCCGCTGCGGTGGGGGATCGGCTGGAGCGTGCGCCGCCCGACGAGCAGCGAGTTCGTCGTCGTCGACCAGCAGGTCGAGTCGCCGAGCCGCGACGTCGAGCTCGATCCAGTCGCCGGTGCGCACCAACGCCAACGGCCCGCCGGCGGCTGCCTCCGGCGCGACGTGCAGTACGCAGGTGCCGTAGCCGGTGCCGCTCATGCGGGCGTCACTGATCCGTACGACGTCCTCGACTCCCGCGCTGAGCAGGACCTTCGGCACCGGAACATTGCCCACTTCGGGAAAGCCCGGGTAGCCCTTGGGGCCGGCGTTACGCACGACGATCACCGTGGACGGGTCGACCGGCAGGTCCGGGTCGTCGGCCCGCGCGGTGTACTCCTCGACGCGGTCGAAGACGAGGGCCTGGCCACGGTGCTTGAGCAGGTGCTCCGAGGCGGCGGACACTTTCAGCACTGCGCCGTCCGGGCAGAGGTTGCCCCGCAGCACGGCCGTGCCCGAGCCGGCCGGCGCGAACGGTTCGGCGACGGTCCGGATGACGTCGCTGTTCCAGCACTGTGCATCGGCGACCTCGGTACCGATGCTGCGACCGCTGACGGTGATCGCGGAGCCGTTGATGAGCTCGCCGAGCTCGCGGAGCACCACGGGCAGTCCGCCGGCGTAGTGGAAGTCCTCCATCAGGAACTGCCCCGACGGCATCAGATCGACGAGGACCGGGACGGCGGCGGTGAGCGTGTCGAACTCGTCGAGGTCCAGCTCGACGCCGACGCGGCCGGCTAGGGCCAGCAGGTGCACCACCGCGTTCGTCGAGCCGCCCAGTGCGGCGTTCGCCCGGATGGCGTTCTCGAACGCGGCCCGGGTGAGCACCTGCGAGGGGCGCAGGTCGTCGTGCACCATCTGGACGGCCCGCCGGCCGGCAGCTTGAGCGAGGGCGTAGCGGCGGGCGTCGACGGCCGGGATGGTGCCGCCGCCGGAGAGCTGCATTCCCAGCGCTTCGGCGATGCACGCCATGGTGGACGCGGTGCCCATGGTCATGCAGTGCCCGCGGCTCCGGGACATGCAGCCCTCGGCCTCGGTGAGATCGGCCTGGGTCAGCCGCCCGGCGCGCATCTCTTCGCTGAGCCGCCAGACGCTGGTTCCGGAGCCGATGTCGCGGCCGCGGAACTTGCCGTTGAGCATCGGCCCGCCGGTGACCATGATCGACGGAATGTCGACGCTGGCCGCGCCCATCAGCTGGGCCGGTGTGGTCTTGTCGCAGCCGGACAGCAGCACGACGCCGTCCAGCGGGTTCGCCCGGATGGACTCTTCGACCTCCATGGCCATGAGGTTGCGGAACAACATCGTCGTCGGGCGCATCAGCGTTTCGCCGAGCGACATGGTCGGGAACTCCAGCGGCAACCCTCCGGCTTCCCAGACGCCACGCTTGACGGCTTCGGCGACATCGCGCAGGTGAGCGTTGCACGGTGTGAGCTCGGACCAGCTGTTCGCGATGCCGATGACCGGGCGACCGTCGAAGACCTCGGGGCCGAACCCCTGGTTGCGCATCCACGAGCGGTGAATGAACCCGTTTCGGCCCTCGGCGGCAAACCAGGCGGCGCTGCGCCGCGCCGTTGGTTCTGGATGGTCACTGGTGTTCATCGCAGCTCCTCCGCGCGATCGTCTCCGGGTGGGCGTCGGCGTCCATCCTGCCCGGTCCGACCCGCGCCGACCGCTCGACCCCCGACCGAGCCGACGCGGCCGCCTGCCACGGAAACCGGTTGCGCTGCACGAATGGCCGTCTACATTGACATCGTTCGTGATCAGCGTGAATAGTACGAATCACAATGAGGTCGGCATGACTTTCCCGAGCTCAGGTCGTCGATGTACCGGTCACGAAGGCGTGATGTGCTGATGAGGCGAAGTGTCCCAGCGATCTTCGCGGTCGGTGCTGCCGTCGTTTCCGTGGCGTTCGTGGCGTCCGCAGCGCAGCCGGACGACGAGGCGACGGATTATTACGCCGATGCTGAAGGACTGACCGGCGACGAGCTCAAGAATGCGCTGCACGAGATCGTCTCCGACAGCACCACGTTGACGTATGACGAGGTCTGGAGTGCCCTGCGCGACACCGATGAGGATCCTGCCGATCCGGAATCGGTGATCCTGCTCTACAGCGGGCGTTCGCTGGACGAGGACGCCAACGGCGGCGGTTCCGGTGAATGGAATCGCGAACACGTGTGGCCCAAGTCCCACGGCGATTTCGGCACGGCTCCCGGGCCAGGCACCGACGTGCACCATCTGCGCCCGACCGACGTGGCGGTCAACGCCGAGCGGGGCAACAAGGACTTCGACGTCGGCGGCTCAGCGGTCGACGGCGCTCCGGGCAACCGAACCGACGACGATTCGTGGGAGCCGCGCGACGAGATCAAGGGCGACGTGGCCCGGATGATCTTCTACATGGCCGTGCGCTACGAAGGCGACGACGGATACCCGGACCTCGAGGTCAACGACCAGGTCGACAACGGGTCCACGCCCTTCACCGGACGCCTCTCGGTGCTGCGTGACTGGCATGCGCAGGATCCACCCGACGAGTTCGAGCGCCGTCGCAACCAAGTGATCTTCGACGAATGGCAGCACAACCGGAACCCGTTCATCGACCATCCGGAATGGGTCGGTGAGATCTGGAACTGACGTGGGCGGGGTTGGGCACGAGGCGGGCCCCGTGCAGGGGGGCCCGCCTCCGCGTCACCCTCGGGGCTCACGGCGCGTGTAGCCTCACCGGCGGACTCGCCCGACCCTGGAGGCCCGCATGACGGTGGATCAGCTTGCCGACGAACTCTTCGACGTCCTGCTCGACG
>NZ_DAHVSH010000186.1:0-32197 GCF_027324685.1 Haloactinopolyspora sp. | reverse complement strand
GGTCGGGCAGGGGAGTGGACGCGGTGTAGACGACCTGGCCGACGCGTTCGGTGAGCTGTGTGCCGTGGCTGTCGGTGACCGGGCTGTCCAGCTCCACCATGACGGCCTCGGCGGTCCAGTTCGGGTTGACCGTCGGGGTGACGCTGAGAATCTGCTCGGGGATCTGGATGGCGACCTGCGTGGTGGGCGAGCCGTCGCAGCCGTGCGGGATGGAGAAGGTCAGCACCGCGTACGAGCCGGCGCTGCCTTCGCTGGGGCTGACCGTGACGTGGGCGCCGGCCAGCGCTGCGGAGGCACAGACGAGCGCAGCGGCACCGCAGGTGGCGCCGGCCAGGCGGGTGATGGTGGGCAGGGGAGATTTCATGAGGGGGCTCCTTGCAGCCAGCCGCTGAGTCGGGCCGGCACGTTCGGCGGGATGGGCGCGCGAAAGCCCGTCGCCGTCGGCGATCAACGGCGCGGGCTCATACCGCAGGCGGTCCCCGTCGAGTTGCTCCACCAGCAGGAATGCGCCCGTCTGCGGGGGCCCGGTCGGCGGTGGGGACCACGGCGAGCTGGGCATCGGCCGGAACCAGCCGCGTGCTAGGCACGCGGGGCAGACCGGCCCAGCTCCACAGCGCCCAGATCAGTTGCTCGCCATGGGCCAGCAGCGCAGTGGCCACTGCGGTCGCCACGACGTGCCCGCCGAGCATCATCGGGCTCGGCATCAGTGCAGGGGCGTCGCCGTGCATGCCGTGGTCCATGTGGCTGGACGGAAGCGTCATCATCACGTGCAGTGCGACCTGCGACAGCATGACGACCGTGCCGATTCCGGCGAAGCTGCGCCGGCGCTGGGCAGCAGCTACACACACGACACTCAGCGCAAGCCAGCCGACCACGGTCTGCCCGGTCAGGTGTACCGGCCCTCCGGCGGCGGCATGGCCGGCTGCGGACAACGCCAGACAGACGTGTGCGACGAAGAAGCCGCGAACGATGCGTGCGCTACCGTGACCGGGCCCGCTGCGCCCTGCGGGGGCAGCGTTGGACGAGCCCGGCTGGACGCTCACGTTCTGGCACCCTTTCGTGGCGGACGGCTGTCACATTCACGACACGGCGACGAACTTTGCTCGCTGGCTTGACAAAGTAGACGATCGGGGTCGGGTTCCGCCAGAGGTTGACCACAAGTCGGGCGGCCAGTATCAAGCCTCGGTCAGCCGGAATTGTTGGCTGAATTCGTCACTCGATCCACGAGTGCGGTGCGATCCACGTCCGCCGCTGCTCTGCGGCCGGGACAGCCTGCGCCGGGCTAGCCTTGGCCGGGATGAACGTCGTCGCCGAGGAGGAGTCCATGCCGCGCGTGGCGCTGGTCACTTGTGCCGATCTGGCCGATCTCGATGACGACGACCGCCTGCTCATCGAGCCGCTGCGCGAGCGCGGCATCGAAGCCGTACCGGCGGTGTGGGACGACCCGGGCGCGGACTGGGCCGGCTTCGATCTGGTGGTCCTGCGCTCGCCGTGGGACTACGCCCGTCGGCGAGATCAGTTCCTGGCCTGGGCCCACTCGGTCCCGCAACTGCTCAACCCGGCGAAGCTGGTGGAGTGGAACACCGACAAGACGTATCTGCGGGCGCTGGCGTCAGCAGGCGTGCCGGTCGTGCCCACTCAGTGGTTCGAGCCGGGCGACCGGGTGGACCTCCCCGACGACGGCGAGTACGTCATCAAGCCGGCGGTCAGCGCCGGCTCGCTGGACACCGGACGGTATCGCTTCGACGACGCCGAGCACCGACGGCTCGGGCACGCTCACGTCGAACGACTGCTGCGCCGCGGTTCCACGATCATGCTCCAGCCGTACCTGAGCGGCGTCGACACCGCTGGTGAGACAGCCATGCTGTTCCTCGGCGGGGAGTTCAGCCATGCGATCGGCAAGGCCGCCATCCTGGACGGTCCCGACCGCGGAACCGAGGGGTTGTTCCGCCCGGAACGCATCGAGCCGCGAACGCCGAGCGCTGCTGAGCACGACGTTGCGGCGCAAACGCTGCGCGCCGTGCCAGAGGACCACGAGAACCTGCTCTATGCCCGCGTCGACCTGATCCCGGCCGCGGACGGGACGCCGATCGTCCTCGAGGTCGAACTGACCGAGCCGAGCCTGTTCCTCCAGCACGGGCCGGGCGCGCCGCACCGGCTGGCCGCGGCCATCGCCGCGCGAATCTGACCGCCTGGCGCGACCGGTCCGGGTCGTGCCGGGGGCCGAACTGCGGTGCGAACGGATCGGCCGCGCGGGTAGCATCAGCCGGGTCCGCACCACCATCCATTCATCACTCGAGGAGTCCGTCGTGTCCGAACAGATCCGCATCGTCGTCGCCGGGAACGAGCGACAGGTGGCTGCGGGCACGACGGCCGGTGACCTGTTCGCCGAGGCGGACGAGGTCATCGCCGCCCGTATCGGCGACGACCTGGTCGATCTGGACAAACCCCTGTCCGACGGCGACGAGGTGCAGCCGGTCCGGATCGACTCCGACGACGGCCGAGCCATCTTGCGGCACTCGACCGCCCACGTCATGGCCCAAGCCGTTCAGGAGCTGTACCCCGAGGCGAAGCTGGGCATCGGGCCGCCGGTCGAGAACGGGTTCTACTACGACTTCGACGTCGCCGAACCTTTCGACCCCGACGATCTCAAGCGCATCGAGAAGAAGATGCAGCAGATCATCAAGGAACGACAGTCCTTCGTACGGCGGACGGTCTCTGACGACGACGCGCGAGCCGAGTTGGCCGACGAGCCGTACAAGCTGGAGCTGATCGGTCTCAAGGGCGGCGCCGCCGACGCCGCTGAGGGCGCCTCGGCCGAGGTCGGCGCCGGTGAGCTCACCATCTACGACAACGTCCGGCGCGGGGGAGAGCTGGCCTGGAAAGACCTGTGCCGGGGACCACACCTGCCCACCACTCGCCACATCCCGGCCTTCAAGCTGATGCGGGTGGCCGCAGCGTACTGGCGGGGCAGCGAGCAGAATCCGCAGCTGCAACGGATCTACGGCACCGCGTGGGAGAGCAAGGAGGCGCTGAAGGCGTACCTGGACTTCCTGGCCGAGGCCGAGAAGCGCGATCACCGCAAGCTCGGCGCCGAGCTCGACCTGTTCAGCTTCCCCGAAGAGATCGGGTCCGGCTTGGCCGTGTGGCACCCGAAGGGCGGCACCATCCGGCGGGTGATGGAGGACTACTCCCGCCGCCGGCACGAGGCGGCGGGCTACTCGTTCGTCAACACCCCGCACATCACCAAGGGCACGCTGTTCGAGAAGTCCGGTCACCTGCAGTTCTACAAGGACGACCTGTACCCGCCGGTGCACGTCGACGCCGAGTTCGACGCCGAGGGCAACGTGCGCAAGCCCGGCCAGGACTACTACCTGAAGCCGATGAACTGCCCGATGCACACCATGATCTTCAACTCGCGTGGGCGTTCCTACCGTGAGCTTCCGCTGCGGCTGTTCGAGTTCGGCATGGTGTATCGCTACGAGCGCTCCGGCGTGGTGCACGGGTTGGCCAGGTCGCGCGGCTTCACCCAGGACGATGCGCACATCTACTGCACCCCCGACCAGTTGCAGGACGAGCTGGCGAGCCTGCTCGACTTCGTGCTCGGGTTGCTGCGCGACTTCGGCATGTCGGAGTTCCGGGCCGAGTTGTCGACTCGCCCGGAGAAGTTCGTCGGCGAGATCGCCGACTGGAACCAGGCCGAGGCTGCGCTCGAGGCAGCGCTGAAGAAGGCCGGCGTCCAGTACGTCGTCAACGAAGGCGACGGCGCGTTCTACGCGCCGAAGATCGACGTTCACGTCACCGACGCGATCGGGCGTAGTTGGCAATTGTCCACGCTCCAGGTCGATCTGCAGACGCCGACCCGGCTGGACGCGCAGTACACCGCCGCCGACGGCAGCCGCCAGCGGCCGTACATGATCCATCGCGCCCTGTTCGGCTCGATCGAGCGCTTCTTCGGCATTCTGCTCGAGCACTACGCCGGTGCGTTCCCCCCGTGGCTCGCGCCGGTGCAGGTCGTCGGTATCCCGATCGCCGACGAGCACGTGCCGCACCTGAACCAGGTGGCGGCGAAGCTGCGTGAGCATGGAATCCGGGTCGAGGTCGACGCGTCTGACGACCGGATGCAGAAGAAGATCAGGACCGCCCAGAAGCAGAAGGTGCCGTACATGCTGATCGCCGGCGACGACGACGTCGCGAAGGACGCGGTGTCGTTCCGGTATCGCGACGGCAGCCAGAACAACGGTGTGGCGGTGGGCGACGCCGTGGCCGAGATCGTCGACGCCGTCCAGCGCCGCATCCAGGTGTGACGCCGTGTCCGACCGGCTGCAGCGGCTGTGGACGCCGTACCGGATGGCCTACATCACCGGCGAGCCCGGTAACGGCCGCGATGGCAGCACGTGCCCGTTCTGCCAGATCCCGGACATGCCTGCCGACGAGAGCCTCGTCCTGGCGCGCGGTGACACGGTGTACGCGGTGCTGAACCTGCATCCGTACAACCCCGGCCATCTGATGGTCGTCACCTACCGCCACACCGGAGACTTCGAGACGCTCACCGACGACGAAGCCACCGAGCTCATGGCGATGACGCAGGACGCCGTGCGAGCCGTGCGGGCGGCGTCCAGGCCGCACGGCTTCAACGTCGGGCTCAACCTCGGCGGTGTGGCCGGCGGGTCGCTGTCGCAGCATCTTCACCAGCACGTGGTGCCACGCTGGAGCGGCGATGCGAACTTCATGACCGTGCTCGCCGACACCAAGGTGATGCCGCAGTTGCTCGCCGAGACCCGCGACGTGCTGGTCGAGCACTGGCCGAGCTGATCAGCTCGCCGCGGCCACGATCTTGTCGGCCAGGTTGCGTGGCATCGGCTCGTAGCGGGCGAACGAGCGTGTGAACGTGCCGGCGCCATGGCTCATCGCCCGCAGGTCGATGGCGTAGCGCACGATCTCGGTCTGGGGTACCTCGGCGCGGATCACCGTGCGCCCGCCGCCCACGGACTCGGTGCCGACCACGCGGCCGCGGCGCCCGGCCAGGTCACCCATGATCGTTCCCACGTAGTCGTCGGGCACCATCACCGCCATCTCGTCGACGGGCTCGAGCAGGTTCACCCCGGCCTTGGCGGCGGCGTCTTTGAGGGCGAGGGCGCCGGCGGTCTGGAACGCCATGTCCGACGAGTCCACGCTGTGCGCCTTGCCGTCGTACAGCGTCACCTTGATGTCGACCATCGAGTACGCCCCCGGCGTCGTGCCGCGCTCCATCTGCGCTCGTACGCCCTTCTCGACCGACGGGATGAACTGTCGCGGTACGGCTCCGCCGACCACCTTGTCCACGAACTCGAAGCCTGCTCCTTCAGGTAGCGGCTCGACCTCGATCTCGCACACGGCGTACTGCCCGTGCCCTCCGGTCTGCTTGACATGGCGGCCGCGGCCGGTGGCCCTGCCGGCCAGCGTCTCGCGCAGTGGAGTCCGCAGGTCGACCTGGTCGACGTGGACGCCGTACCGCGAACTGAGGCGGTCGAGCACGACGTCACCGTGAGCCTCTCCCATCGTCCACAGGACGAGCTGATGGGTTTCGGGGTTGTTCTCCACGCGCAGGGTGGGATCTTCGGCCACGATCCGGCTCAGGCCCTGGGAGAGCTTGTCTTCGTCGGCCTTGGCTCTGGGCACGATCGCCATCGGCAACAGTGGTTCGGGCATGGACCACGGCCGCATCAGCAGCGGTTCGGACGGATCGGACAGGGTGTCGCCGGTCTCGGCCCGCGACAGTTTCGCGATGGCGACGATGTCACCGGCGCGAGCAGAGCTCACCACGCGCTGTGCCTTGCCCAGCGGGCACGACAGGGCCCCGATGCGTTCGTCCTCGTCATGCTCCTGGTGACCGCGGTCGGCGAGGAAGTGCCCGGACACGTGCACGGTGGCGTCCGGGCGCAGCGTGCTGGAGAACACGCGCACCAGGCTGACCCGGCCCACGTACGGGTCGGAGGTGGTCTTGACGACCTCGGCCAGCAGCGGGCCGGCGGGGTCACAGCTCAGGCCGCGACGCTCGTGGCCGTCGAGGGTGGTGACCTCGGGGATCGGGTGCTCGGCCGGCGACGGGAAGGCGCCGGCCATGACCTCCAGCAGTTCGTGCGTACCCGGACCGGTGCCGGAGCAGATCGGGATCACCGGGTGGAACGAGCCGCGCGCGACGGCCCGCTCGAGGTCGTCGATGAGGACCTTGGGGTCGATGTCGTCGCCGGCCAGGTAGCGGTCCATGAGGGTTTCGTCCTCGGACTCCTCGATGACCCCCTCGATCAGCTCACCGCGCGCTTCCTGCAACCGGGCGGCCTCGTCGGGTGCTGGATCGCGCTCGACCCGCGAGCCGGTGGCGTAGTCGAACACGCGCCCGCTGAGCATCCCCGCCAGCGCGGTTGGCCCACCCTCAGGGGCTTGGGCCATGGGCAGATACAGCGGCAACACCTTGTCGCCCAGGAGCGAGCGGATGGCGGCGAGCGTGCCGGCGTAGTCCGCACGCGGGTGGTCGAGTTTGGTGAGCACGACCGCGCGCGGCATACCCACCGCCTCGCACTCGGCCCACAGCATCTGGGTGGCGCCGTCGAGGGGTTCGGCCGCCGACACGGCGAACAGCGCACAATCCGCGGCCCGCAGACCCGCACGCAGATCGCCGACGAAGTCGGCGTATCCCGGACTGTCGATCAGGTTGATCTTGACTTGGTCGTGCACGATCGGCGCCAACGCCAGGTTGATCGAACGCTGTTGGCGCTGCTCGGCCTCGTCGTGGTCGCTGATGGTGGAACCGTCGGTGACGCTGCCGGCTCGGTGGATGGTCCCGGAGGCCACCAGGAGCGCCTCGACGAGCGTGGTCTTACCGGACCCGGTGGGGCCGACGAGCGCGACGTTGCGGATGTCGAGCTCGTCGGCTGCTGGTGCTCCGGACTGTGCCGGGCCCCCTGTCGGATTGCGTGTAGCCATGGCGCCAGCCTCCAGTTTCCGGCAACGCCGGCGGTGGCCCGTGCGCACCGTTGCGCCGCCCTGGTCCGTCCCGTGATGGCCACTCTGCTGCCCGAACCATAGGATGCGCAAGGCCTCGCGGCCGGACATCAGTAGCATGGCGGCGCTGGAAGGCTGACCCGTCGGTTCGGGCGGGGGACAATATCCATGACATCGAACGGACGGCGATGCTCGACAAGTACACCCGCGTGTATTGGACACGTTTCCTGACGCCCACGGCGCGCGGCCTGTTACGCCTGGGCGTCGGTCCCGACGCGGTCACCGTCGTCGGCACCCTGGGGGTGGTCGGCGGAGCTGTGGGGTTCTACCCCCGGGGTGAGTTCCTGTGGGGCACGTTGGTGATCACGGCGTTCGTCTTCGCCGACAACGTCGATGGCATCATGGCGCGCTTGTCGGGACGGCAGAGCAACTGGGGCGCCTTCCTCGACTCCGTCCTCGACCGCGTCGCCGACGCCGCCATCTTCGGTGCGCTGGCGATGTGGTTCGCCGGGCCGGGTGACAACCTGCGCCTGACAGCGGTCCTCATGGTCTGCCTGGCTCTGGGCGCGGTGGTGTCGTATGCCCGGGCGCGCGCGGAGGGTCTGGGCTACACCGCGAGCGGTGGCATCGCCGAGCGTGCTGACCGGCTGCTGGCGATCCTGGTCGTCACCGGGCTGGTCGGGCTGTTCGGCCTGCCCGTGGTCGTGCTGGAGGTCGTAGCCTGGGTACTCGCGGTCGCCAGCGCGTGGACCGTCTACCAGCGGGTGCGCGAGGTGCGTCGGCAGGTGACCCAGGAGTGAGCGCGTTCAGCGAGCAACGCCAGCTCTGGCTGTACAGCTCCGGCTGGTCCGCCGTCCAGAACATGCCCGAACGCGCAGCTTATGCCACATTCCGGCAGATAGCCGACCTGTCCTGGCTGCGGCGCAGCCCCTCGGTTCGCCGCCTGGAGATGAACTTGGCGCGGGTCCGTGACTGGGAGCCCGGGGAGTTGCGCGAGATCACCCGCGAAGGTGCGCGCTCGTACATGCGGTACTGGTGTGACGCTTTCCGGATGTCGGAATGGAGCCACGAGCGCATCCTCGGTGGCGTGCGCACGGTCAACGAGGAGCGGCTGCGTGAGCCGCTGGCCGAGGGCCGCGGGGTGGTCGTGCCGCTGCCACACATGGGCAATTGGGACTGGGCCGGAGCCTGGGCGTGCCTGACCGGCGCTCCGTTGGCGACAGTGGCCGAGCGGCTGCGTCCAGAGCGGCTGTTCGAGCGGTTCGTCAGCTACCGCGAGGCCCTCGGCATGACCGTGCTGCCTTTCGGCAGCGCCGATGTCATGCCGCGGCTGACCGAGCATCTGCAGCGTGGTGGCCTGGTCTGTCTGCCGGCCGAACGTGACCTGTCGCGCCGCGGGGTGCCGGTGACGCTGTTCGGCGAGGCGACGCGGATGCCCGCGGGTAGCGCCATGCTGGCGCTGCGCACCGGAGCTCCGCTGGTCCCGGTGACGCTGTCGTACGAGGGGCGCGAGCCCGACCACGGCTTGGTCGTGACGTTCCACGAGCCGGTCGAGGTGCCGCCCGACCGCGGCAACCGCGTGGCGATCATGACCCAGCGGATCGCCGACGCCTTCGAAGTCGGTATTCGCGCCCATCCCGCTGATTGGCACATGACTCAGCGGCTGTTCCTGGCCGATCTGGAGCCCGACGATCCGCGCCGGGCCGAGCCGGTGTCGTCGTGAAGATCGGGATCGCGTGTCCCTACGCGTGGGACATTCCAGGTGGCGTACAGATCCACATCCGGGACTTCGCCGAAGAACTCCTGCGCCGCGGCTACTCGGTATCGGTGATCGCCCCCGGCGATGACGACGACGACCTGCCGCCGTACGTCACCACGGTGGGCCGGCCGGTCGCGATTCCGTACAACGGCTCCGTGGCCCGGGTCAGCTTCGGCCCGCGGGTGGCGGCGCGGGTCCGGCGCTGGCTCGTCGACGGCGACTTCGACGTCGTCCACGTGCACGAGCCGGCGTCGATGAGTCTCGGCATGCTGGCCACCTGGTGGGCCGACGTGCCGGTGGTGGCCACGTCGCACTCCGCGCAGCGGCGGTCCCGGGCGATGAGCGCCGCACAGGGCATCCTGCAATCGGCGTTCGAGAAGCTCACCGCGCACATCGCGGTGTCCGAGGAGGCTCGCCGGACGCTGGTGCACCACATCGGCGGTGACGCGGTCTTGATCCCCAACGGCCTGTACGTCGACCGCTTCGCCGTACCGCCGCGCCCGCAGTGGCGCTCAGCGGATGGCACCTTGTCGTTTCTCGGCCGCCTGGACGAGCAGCGCAAAGGTTTGCAGGTGCTGCTCGAAGCGTGGCCGACGATTCATGACGCCTTCCCGCAGGCGCGGCTGCTGGTCGCCGGACGTGGTGACATCGAGCAGATCCAGCAGGGCATCGCTCCGGAGCACCGTGACACCGTGGAGTTCCTGGGCGGGGTCAGCGACGAGGACAAGGCGGCCATGCTCGCCAGCAGCGACATCTACGTCGCGCCGCACATCGGCGGTGAATCCTTCGGCATCGTCCTGGCCGAGGCCATGGCCGCCGGCGCTCCGGTCCTCGCCAGCGACCTCGAGGCGTTCCGGGCGGTGCTCGACGACGGCCGGCTCGGCGCGCTGGTTCCCGTCGGCGACGCCGACGCACTGGCGAGGCGGGCGATCGAGATGCTGGGCGATCCGGAGCTGCGCGAGCGGTATCGCCAAGCCGCCTCGGTGGGGGTGCGGCGCTACGACTGGTCGAACGTGACCGACGAAGTGCTCGCTGTCTACGAGATGGCCATCGCGGTCGGTGCCGGCGGTCGCACGTTCCGACTTCCCAGGCGGTGAGGGCTGGTCATGGAGTGGTTGTTCATCGTCATCGCCGTCCTGGTGGCCCTGGGTGTGTATCTGTCCTGGACGGCCGGCCGGCTGGACCGGCGCCATGCGCGTATCGACAAGTCCCGAGCGGTACTGGAGGCGGAGTTCCTGCGCCGTTCCGGCTGTGTGCTGGACGTGGCGTCGTCGGGCCTGCTCGATCCCGCGACCTCGGTCATCCTGGCCGATGCCGCCTCGCGGGCCCGCACCGCCTCCGGAAGCGAGCGCGACCAGGCCGAAAGCGACCTCACGGCGGTGCTGACGGCGGTTTTCGACGACCCGGACGACGTGGCGGAACTACGCTCGGACCCGTCGGCCGCCGCCGCCCTGGACGAGCTGGCCATGGCGTGCCGGCGGGCCGCGCACGCGCGGCGCTTCCACAACGAGCTCGTGCTGGGCGCTGTGCGGCTGCGGCGGAAGGTGCTGGTCAGATGGCTTCGACTGGCCGGCTACGCACCGATGCCCGAAACCGTCGAGCTAGACGACCGCGTGCCCCACGGCCTCGACGCCGCCCGCAACTGACCTTGAATGATCATGTTCACTTGGCGAATCCCTGCTGCACCACCCGTACACGCCTCGTGATGCGACACAAGTCCTCGTGATGCGCCGACGTATCATGGAGGAGCCGACCCACTCCACCGACTCGCGAGGTTTTGATCAGCCGTGTCCGAACAGCCGCAGACGCCCCAGGCCGATTCCGCCGTCACCACGGCCACAGGTACGCCCAGGGTCAAACAGGGCATGGCCGAGATGCTCAAGGGCGGCGTCATCATGGACGTGGTCACGCCGGAGCAGGCGCGTATCGCCGAGGACGCCGGCGCGGTCGCGGTCATGGCTCTGGAGCGGGTCCCGGCTGACATCCGCGCGCAGGGCGGCGTAGCCCGGATGAGCGATCCCGACCTCATCGACGGCATCATCGACGCGGTGTCCATCCCGGTCATGGCCAAGGCCCGCATCGGCCACTTCGTCGAGGCCCAGGTCCTGCAGAGCCTCGGAGTCGACTACATCGACGAGTCCGAGGTGCTCACCCCGGCCGACTACACCCACCACATCGACAAGTGGCAGTTCACCGTGCCCTTCGTGTGCGGCGCGACCAACCTCGGCGAAGCGCTGCGGCGTATCACCGAGGGCGCGGCGATGATCCGCTCCAAGGGCGAGGCCGGCACCGGCGACGTGTCGAACGCCACCACCCACATGCGGCAGTTGCGCGACGAGATCACCCGGCTGAGCTCGCTGCCGAAGGACGAGCTGTATGTCGCGGCCAAGGAGCTCCAGGCGCCGTACGACTTGGTGCGGCAGGTTGCCGAGGACGGCAGACTGCCGGTCGTGCTGTTCACCGCCGGCGGCATTGCGACCCCGGCCGACGCCGCCATGATGATGCAGCTCGGCGCCGAAGGCGTGTTCGTCGGGTCCGGTATCTTCAAGTCCGGCGACCCGGCGCGCCGGGCCGAGGCCATCGTCAAGGCGACCACGTTCTACAACGATCCCGACACCTTGGCGAAGGTGTCGCGCGGTCTGGGTGAGGCCATGGTCGGTCTCAACGTCGAGGACGTCCCCGAGCCGCACCGTCTGGCTGAGCGCGGCTGGTGACGTCGCCGGACGACTCGTCCGGACCCTCCGGGCCGAACACGCGCCCGTTGCTCGGTGTGGTGCTGTGGTCACTGGTCGTCATCGGCATTCTGGTGACCGTGGTGTTCGTGCCGATCTGGAAGCCCGAGGCCGGTGGGGAGCAGGAAGCAGGCGAGTTGATCGACCTCGTCGATCAAGACCGGGCTGCGGTCCTCGACACAGCAGCGCTGGTCAGCGAGAACCTCGCGCCGCTGGGCCCGCCGGTTCGCGCCTGGTCTGAGGTGAGGTGCCATCTGACGCCTCGCATCAGCGACGGGGACGGTGAGTCAGGCGTCGTCTCGTACTATCAGGATTGCTTGCCGGCGGCTTACGAGATCTATTCGCTGCCGCCGCAGCACGCCACGGTGGAGCAGGCCGCGACGCTGTTGCGCGGTGAACTCCTCGAACCGACCGACAGTTGCGACGAACTGATCCTCGGCGTCGGCGAGATCGGCTTCGATCCGCAGCGGTCGGACCAGACCATCTTCGTGTCCTGGAAGCAGCCCCCCACGAGTGCGGCGGCCGACGGGCAGGAGGCGTGCGAGCTCCCGGTGCCCGGCGACGGCGACGCGACCCGGGTGCAGCTGACGGTCGACGAGTCCCTGACGGCCGGCAGCTACGTCGTCCTCGAGGTCTACGGCATGTACGAACGGATCGACGTGGGCTGTCAGCGGAGCATCGGCTTGTTCGGAGAATGCACGCCACCCGAGGGCGCTCCTTACTTGCCCGAGTCGCCCGCGAACTAGCGACTACGCGCGCGGTTACGCTGGTGGCCGTGAACGAACCGGCCCCATCGGGCGTGGACGCCGTCGACCTGGACGAGGTCTTCGCCGAGTGGCACCTGGCGGACGACGGCGTCTGGGAACGCGACGCCGCCCGCGTGATCGCCGTGGACGCCGCTCGCCGAGTGTTGCTGGTGGGCGCAGGAACCGACGATCCCGAGCGAGCTCGCTGGTTCACACCGGGCGGCGGGCTCGAACCGGGGGAGTCCGAACGTGCGGCCGCGGCACGCGAGCTGTTCGAGGAGAGCGGGCTCGTCGTGCCGGCCGACGAACTCGTCGGCCCGGTCGCCGTCCGCGACGCGGAGTTCACGTACTTCGGGCGCCCGTGCCGGCAGCACGAGGCGCTGTTCTACGCCCGCGTGGACGGTGCGACGCCAGTTCGCACCGACGGTTGGACGGCCGTCGAGCGGGCGGCCGTGGCTGACATCGCCTGGTGGGATCTGGGCGAGCTGGCCACCACCACGACGACGATCTACCCGCCCCTCCTGGTCTCGCTCGCGACGGAGTTGATCGAGCACGGTTGGGACGGCGTGACCCGCACGATCGATTGAATCTCCGCACGGCTCGACGGTGACCACGACCTTGCCCTGTGGGTGTCCGTGCTGCACGTGTCGCACCGCGTCGGCGGTGTTGTCCAGCGGGAAGGTACGGTGGACGACCGGGCGCACGGCGCCGGCCTCGATGTGCCGGTTGAGCGTCTCCACGTCCCGTCGGTCCAGGCCACCGAACCACCGCCCACCGCTTTCGCCGCCGACGATCACCAACGTCCCACGCTCGCGCAGCGCACGTCGCAGTAGTGGCAGCGGTCGACGCCAGGTCCCACGGACTCGACCCGGCCAGCCACGTCCCGGTCGGCCGAGCCGTACGCGTCCTGGATCACAGCCTTCACGATGGTGCCCCCTTCGACGCGCCGGGGCGAGACCGCCAGGGGTGCGTCGTTGTGTCCCGCCGATCGCGGTCTGATCGCGGATGATCGCTCGCCCAGCCTCGTCGACGCAGGTGATCCCCGCGGCGCGCAGTGAGCCGATCAGGGTGCGACTTGCCCGAGCCGGGACCGCCGGTGATCACGGCACGGCGGCTGGAGGCGGCGTCACGCTCGTGCCCGGGTCCGGTTGCCGGAGTCGTCGTCCCACCGGGTGCCGGTGGGCGGACGCCAGTCCCGGATCGCGGTCAGCACCTGTTCTGGCTCGTCGACCAGGCGCAGCGAGTCCCGCTGGCCGCGGTGGAGGAATCCGGCGTCGACCATCTGATCGAGAGCGCGCACCAACGGCGTCCAGTAACCCGCGGTGTTCACCATCACGATCGGCTTGCGGTGCAGTCCGAGGTGCTGCCAGGTCCACACCTCGAACACCTCTTCGAGCGTGCCCGCGCCTCCGGGCAGCGCGACGAAGGCGTCGGCACGTTCGGCCATCAGCGCCTTGCGCTCGTGCATCGTCGTCACGACGTGCAGTTCGCTCAGGCCTCGATGCGCGATCTCCGCGTCGACCAGGGTGCCGGGGATGACGCCGACGACCTCGCCGCCGGCCTCCAGCGCCGTGTCCGCCACGATGCCCATCAAGCCGACGTGGGCGCCGCCGTAGACGATGCCGACGGCGTTGGCGACCAAGTGCCGAGCGAGGCCTGCTGCTGCCTGGGCGTACTTGTCGGACTCGCCGAAGGACGAGCCGGTGAAGACGGCGACACGCACCGAGTGGCTCCTGTTCGTGTGGGGCGGTGATCGGTACGCATTCTTTCGCACGGTTACGAGGCCATAGAATGGGCAGTCCCATCCCGTATCCCCTCATGAGAGGCTTGGCGACCTGTGCCCCGACCCACCGTGGGAGTGCTCGCCCTGCAGGGCGATGTCCGCGAACACCGGCGCATGCTCGGCGATCTGGGTGCGTACACCGCTGCCGTGCGTACCCCGGACGACCTGGGGCGCGTCGACGCGCTGGTCGTGCCCGGCGGAGAATCCACCACGATGTGGCGCCTCGCGCGGTCCTTCGGCCTGCTCGACCCGTTACGCCAGCGCATCGCGGCGGGCATGCCGGCCTTCGGCTCCTGTGCCGGCATGATCATGCTCGCTGATCACCTCGAAGGCGGCGTGGCCGGGCAAGAGACGGTCGGCGGTATGGACATCGTGGTGCGGCGCAACGCCTTCGGCCGTCAGGTCGACTCGTTCGAAGCCGACCTCGACTTTCCCGCACTCGGTTCGCCTGCCGAACCATTTCACGCCGTGTTCATCCGTGCGCCGTGGGTGGAAAAGGTCGGTACGGACGTGGAGGTGCTCGCTCGGGTTCCCGCGGGGGACACCGGCTCGTCGTCGAGGGGTGATGCTGCCGACGCCGGTAGGATCGTCGCGGTCCGCCACGGATCGTTGCTGGCGACGTCGTTTCATCCGGAGTTGACCGCCGACACGCGCGTGCATGCACTCTTCCTCGACATCGTGAAGGAGGTCTAGCCCCATGGCCGGGCATTCCAAGTGGGCGACCACGAAACACAAGAAGGCTCTGGTGGACGCCAAGCGGGGCAAGCTCTTCGCGAAGCTCATCAAGAACGTCGAGGTGGCCGCCCGTACCGGCGGCGGCGACCCGGCCGGTAACCCGACCTTGTACGACGCCATCCAGAAGGCGAAGAAGGCGTCGGTCCCCAACGACAACATCGAGCGAGCGGTCAAGCGTGGCTCCGGCGCCGAAGGCGGCGCCTCTGAGTACCAGACCATCATGTACGAGGGCTACGGCCCGAACGGCGTGGCGGTGCTCATCGAATGCTTGACCGACAACCGCAACCGCGCCGCGTCGGAGGTCCGCACCGCCATGACCCGTAACGGCGGGTCGATGGCCGATCCTGGGTCGGTGTCGTACCTGTTCGACCGCAAGGGCGTGGTCGTGGTGCCGCGTGAGCAGGACGGACGTGACCCGCTCACCGAGGACGAACTTCTCGAGGCCGTGCTCGACGCCGGCGCGGACGAGGTGGAGGACGTCGGTGAGGCGTTCGAGGTACGCGCCGAAGCGGCCGACTTGGTGGCCGTTCGCCAGGCCGTGCAGGCCGCCGGCCTCGACTACGAGTCTGCCGAGACGTCGTTCATCCCGTCGGTGACCGTGCCGCTGGACGAGGACGGCGCGCGCAAGGTGTTCCGTCTCATCGAGGCCCTCGAGGACAGCGACGACGTGCAGAACGTGTTTGCGAACTTCGACGTGTCCGACGATGTCATGGAGGCAGTCGGCTGAGCTGCAGCTGGAGGTACGCCGAGCGGGCGAGGTGTGCCGGAAGCGGAGGCGAGGTCGAGGCCGACCAGACTGGCATGGAGGCAGTCGGCTGAGCTGCCGGCGCGTCAGCGGCCCGGGATCCAGAGCTTGGACGTCTGAGACTGTCCCGACGTGGCAGCCGGGCCCGACGACGCTGCCGGGCCTGACGACGCTGCCGGGCCTGCTGGTGCCGCCGGCTTGTGCGGAAGGTCGTTCTCCTCGGTTCGTCCGCTGGTGGCGGCGGCCTGTTCGGCTTGTACCTGGGCCATCCGCACTTGGTTGAGTGCTTGTTCGATCTGGTTGGCCGCGGCGTCGCTCAGGTACTGCCGGACGTGGGCGAAGGCTTGCCCGGCGGTGTCGATCAGCAGCCGGGCGTCGTTACGGCCGAGCTTGGCCTGCGCTGCCATCAGAAGGCTGGAGAACGTCTCGGTCAGCACGTGCTCGGCCGGCATCGGTCGCAGTTGTTCGAAGTAGGCGCGTAGGTCTTCGGCACTGGGCTGCCGGGCTTCGTGCGGCTGCCCGCCGGCAGGTGTTTCGCTCACAGGGGCACTTTAGCGCCGGACCGGCGCGTCGGTGGACGGGCAACTCGTCGCCGGCCGGTAGGCTCAGGCCCGAACTGGTGTTCGCTCACGAAGGGTCGTACATGCGGGTACTGGGGGTGGACCCGGGGCTCACCCGGTGTGGCCTCGGCGTGGTCGATGGTGCTCCCGGGCGCCCGTTGAACCTGGTCGCCGTCGAGGTGATCCGCACGTCGTCCGAGGCCGAACTGGGGGAGCGGCTGCTGAGCATCGAGTCGGCGGTGGACTCCTGGATCCAGGAGTACCGGCCCGACACCGTGGCCGTCGAGCGCGTGTTCAGCCAGCACAATGTCCGCACGGTCATGGGCACGGCGCAGGCCAGCGGCGTCGCGGCACTCGTGGCGGCTCGGTGGCGCACGCCTGTGGTGACGCACACCCCCAGCGAGGTCAAGGCAGCGGTGAGCGGTCATGGCTCAGCTGACAAGGCGCAGGTGGCGGCCATGGTGATGCGGCTGCTGCGGTTGAATGCGCGCCCGCGCCCGGCCGATGCGAGCGACGCGTTGGCGCTGGCCATCTGCCAGGTGTGGCGTGGCGCTGCCGAGCAGCGGCTTCGGACTGCGGCTGCGGCGGCGGGCACGGGGAGGTTTCGATGATCACGTTCGTGCGTGGCCAGGTCGCCGCGCTGCGTCCCACCGAGGCCGTGCTCGACGTGGGCGGCATCGGGTTGGCGTTGCACTGCACGCCCGCGACGACGTCGGCGCTGCACCTCGGCGAATCCGTGCAGCTCGCGGCGAGCCTCGTCGTGCGTGAGGAT
The DNA here is from genome assembly GCF_027324685.1 of Haloactinopolyspora sp. Classification (NCBI taxonomy): domain Bacteria; kingdom Bacillati; phylum Actinomycetota; class Actinomycetes; order Jiangellales; family Jiangellaceae; genus Haloactinopolyspora; species Haloactinopolyspora sp. The sequence goes on along the minus strand of NZ_DAHVSH010000186.1, from coordinate 15,381 downwards.
TCGCTGACGTTGTACGGCTTCGCTGACGACGACGAGCGGACGGTCTTCGAGCTGCTGCAGACCGCCAGCGGCGTCGGGCCGCGGCTGGCGCAGGCGATGCTGTCGGTACATCCGCCGGACGAGCTACGTCGCGCGGTGGCGACCGAGGATCTCGCGGCGCTGACGAAGGTGCCGGGTATCGGCAAAAAGGGCGCACAACGCATCGTCATCGAGCTGAAGGACAAGCTCGGCGCGGTGTCCGGCACCTCGGCCGCTGTGGCGTTGCCGGGTGGCGCGACGGCGCCTGCTGCCGGCTGGCAGGCGCAGGTCCACGAGGCGCTGCTCGGACTGGGGTGGCCGGCCCGCGACGCTGATCGGGCGATCGAGAGCGTGGCGGCCGACGTCAATGGAACCGACCCGGATGTCGCGGCCATGTTGAAAGCCGCGCTACGTACCCTGGCGAAGTGATGAGCGAGCCGGAGCCCTGGGCCGGGGACGAACCCGTCAGCCGCCTGGTCGGCGGCGAAGCGCAAGCCGATGAGTACACCGTCGAGGCGGCGTTGCGACCGAAGACGCTGGCCGAGTTCGTCGGTCAGGAACGGTTGCGGGAGCAGCTGTCTCTGGTGCTCGACGCGGCCAAGGCACGCGGGCGGAGCGCCGACCACATCCTGCTGTCCGGCCCGCCCGGACTCGGCAAGACGACCCTGGCGATGATCGTGGCGGCCGAGATGGGCGTGGCCTTGCGCATCACCAGCGGGCCGGCCATTCAGCACGCCGGCGACCTCGCCGCCATCCTGTCGTCGGTCTCCGAGGGCGACGTGCTGTTCTTCGACGAGATCCATCGGATGGCCCGCCCGGCTGAAGAGATGCTCTACACGGCGATGGAGGACTTCCGTGTCGACGTGGTGGTGGGTAAAGGGCCCGGCGCCACCGCCATCCCGCTGTCCCTGCCGCCGTTCACCCTGGTCGGGGCCACGACCAGGACCGGGCTGCTGCCTGGCCCGTTGCGTGACCGATTCGGGTTCACCGGTCACCTCGAGTTGTACGATCCGGCTGAGCTCGAGCAGGTCCTCACGCGTTCGGCCGGGCTGCTTTCGGTCGATCTGCGTGCCGACGGCTCGCGTGAGATCGCTGGGCGCTCGCGGGGCACCCCGCGGATCGCCAACCGGCTGCTCCGGCGGGTGCGCGACTTCGCCGAGGTGCGCGCCGACGGGGTGGTCACCGGTGCCATCGCCCGGTCCGCGCTCGAGGTGTTCGCGGTGGACGAGTTGGGCCTCGACCGTCTCGACCGAGCGGTGTTGACGGCGTTGTGCCGCAACTTCGGCGGCGGGCCGGTGGGCCTGGGCACCCTGGCCGTGGCTGTCGGCGAAGAACGCGAGACCGTCGAGGAGGTCGCCGAGCCGTTTCTCGTGCGCGCCGGGCTGCTCGCCCGTACCCCGCGTGGCCGGGTGTCCACCCCGGCCGCATGGGAGCACCTGGGTCTGACGGCGCCGTCGGCACCGGCCTTCGGTCGAGGACGGGCCGAACCCGACCTGTTCAGCGCGGCCGAGGGCTCGTAGGCTGAGCTTCACCGGCGGGTACACTCGGCACACGGTGTCCGGTGCTGGTCACCGCCCCCAACTCGTGGTGCGCTCACCTCCGGGCGCGTGGGAAGGAATCTTCTGTCCTCATGGATGCTGCATCGTTGCTGCTCCCGATCCTGTTGATCGCTGTTTTCTATTTTCTGCTCATTCGGCCGCAGCAGAAGCAGCGCCGGGCCATGGCCGAGCTCCAACGCACGGTGAGCCCGGGTGCCCGAGTCATGACCAGCGCGGGTTTGTTGGCCACGGTGGTGGCTGTCGAGGACGACGAGGTCGTGCTCGAGGTAGCCCCGGGGGTCCACAACCGTTACGTCCGGCGTGCGATCGTCAACGTCTTGTCGCCAGGGGCCCAGTCCTCGGACGAATCGTCCGGCGACACCGGCACGCCTGAGCCGTCGGCCAGCGAAGACCGGACCAACGGAGACGACGCCCGCTGATCCAGCCTGCCGAACGGCGCGGGGCGATATCCTGCGCTACGTGACTGACCCCGCATTCACCACGAGGGCCGAACCGATCAACGACGCCGAACGCGAGTTGTTGCTGTCCCACGTTCGCGACGTCCCGGATTGGCCCGAGCCCGGGGTGATGTTCAAGGACATCACCCCTCTGTTGCGTGACCCGCAGGCGTTCCAGATGGTCACCGACCTGCTCGCGCGGTGCGGCCGCAGCGACAGCGACGAGTCGGTCTCAGCCGACCTCGTGATCGGGATCGAGGCGCGCGGGTTCATCATAGGCGCGCCGGTTGCCCATGCACTGAGTACCGGTTTCGTGCCGGTCCGGAAAGAGGGCAAGCTCCCCGCGGCGACGTCGTCGATGAGCTATGAGCTCGAGTACGGCCGTGCGACGGTCGAGGTGCACCGCGACGCCTTCGCCGGCGGCGAGCGGGTTCTGATCGTCGACGACGTGTTGGCCACCGGAGGCACGGTGCGGGCGACGGTCGATCTCGTGCGGGCATCCGGTGCCGACGTGCTGGGCGTCGCCGTTCTGATGGAGCTGGGCTTCCTGAACGGGCGGGAACGGCTACGGGACGTGCCGGTGACGTCGTTGTTGTCGGTGTAGCGCCCCAGTCGCGGCCGGCTCGCCCAGCGTGTCGGCCGGTATGGCTTACCGCCGGAAACATACGAGGCTTAGACTGTGTTGTCTCCTTCGTAGAGACGAAAGGGGCTGAGTGGCCGAGCAGAACGTTTCGAGCGGCGCGCTGGCACCGGTTCGGGTGCGAGCGCGATTGGCGCGGCTGACCTCGCAACGTCAGCAGACTGATCCCGCGCTCGAGCCGCTGTTCCGCGTCATCAAGGCCAACCACCCGAAAGCCGATCTCGAGGTCATCGAGAAGGCTTACCGCGTGGCCGCGCGTGCGCACAGCGGCCAGAAGCGCAAGAGCGGTGACCCCTACATCACCCATCCGCTCGCGGTCACCACGATTCTGGCCGAGTTGGGTATGACCCCGCCCACGCTGGCCGCCGCTCTGCTGCACGACACGGTGGAGGACACCGACTACAGCCTGTCCCAGCTGCGGGCAGAGTTCGGCGACGAGATCGCGATGCTCGTCGACGGCGTCACCAAGCTGGACAAGGTCAAGTACGGCCAGGCGGCGCAGGCCGAGACCGTGCGCAAGATGGTCATCGCCATGGCCAAGGACATCCGGGTCCTGGTCATCAAGTTGGCCGACCGGTTGCACAACGCGCGCACGTGGCGCTACGTGCCCAAGGAGTCCGCACGCCGTAAGGCGCACGAGACGCTCGAGATCTACGCGCCCCTGGCGCACCGGCTGGGCATGAACACCATCAAGTGGGAGCTCGAGGATCTCTCGTTCGCCACGTTGCACCCGAAGGTGTACGACGAGATCGTCCGGCTCGTCGCCGAACGCGCGCCGTCGCGTGACGACTATCTGGCCTCGGTGATCGAGCACGTCCAGGCCGACCTGCGGGCAGCGAAGCTGAAGGCGAACGTCTACGGCCGGCCCAAGCACTACTACTCGATCTACCAGAAGATGATCGTGCGCGGTCGCGACTTCGCCGACATCTACGACCTCGTCGGTATCCGGGTCCTGGTCGAGACCGTCCGCGACTGCTATGCCGTGCTGGGCATCGTCCATGCTCGCTGGAATCCGGTTCCGGGGCGGTTCAAGGACTTCATCGCGATGCCGAAGTTCAACATGTACCAGTCGTTGCACACGACGGTCATCGGGCCCGGTGGCAAACCTGTCGAACTGCAGATCCGTACCCATGCGATGCACCGTCGCGCCGAGTACGGTATCGCCGCGCACTGGAAGTACAAGGAATCCTCCAACGGCGCCGCCAAGTCCTCGGGCACGGGGGAGTCCGCCGGGGCCAACGACATGGCCTGGCTGCGGCAGCTGCTCGACTGGCAGAAGGAGACCGAGGACCCCGGCGAGTTCCTCGAGTCGCTGCGCTTCGAGATGGAGTCGAACGAGGTCTTCGTGTTCACGCCGAAGGGCGACGTCGTCGCCTTGCCCGCCTCGGCGACTCCGGTCGACTTCGCCTACGCCGTGCACACCGACGTCGGGCACCGCACCATCGGTGCGCGTGTCAATGGGCGGCTGGTGCCGCTGGAGTCCAACCTCGACAACGGCGACGTGGTCGAGGTGTTCACGTCGAAGGCCGCCGGCGCCGGTCCCAGTCGCGACTGGCTGACCTTCGTCACCAGTGCCCGAGCTCGAAACAAGATCAAGCAGTGGTTCTCCAAGGAGCGTCGCGAGGAGGCCATCGAGCACGGTAAGGACTCCATCGCGCGCGCGATGCGCAAGCAGGACCTGCCGCTGCAGCGGATGATGAGCCAGGAGTCGCTGAAGGCGGTCGCCGACGATCTGCGCTACCCCGACATCGCCGGGCTGTACGCTGCCGTCGGCGAGGGGCACGTCTCGGCGCAGAGCATCGTGCAGAAACTCGTGCACATCCTGGGCGGCGAGGAAGGCACCACCGAGGACGTCGCCGAGGCCGCCACCCCCGATCGCCCGCGGCGCAGCGCCGGTACCGACCCGGGCGTGGTGGTCAAGGGTGTCTCGGACGTGTGGGTCAAGCTCGCCCGATGCTGCACCCCGGTACCCGGTGACGAGATCATCGGGTTCGTCACCCGTGGCTCCGGCGTGTCGGTCCACCGGATGGACTGCATCAACGTCGACTCGTTGCGCCAACAGCACGGCCGTATCGTCGAGGTCGAGTGGGCGCCCACCGCCAACAGCATGTTCCTGGTGGCCATCCAGGTCGAGGCGCTCGACCGCGCGCGGCTGCTCTCCGACGTCACGCGAGTCCTGTCCGACCAGCACGTCAACATCCTGTCGGCCACGGTGACGACCAGCACCGAACGCATCGCCACCAGCCGGTTCACCTTCGAGATGGCCGATCCCAAGCACCTCGGGCACGTGCTCAAGGCAGTGCGTGGGGTCGAGGGCGTGTTCGACGCCTACCGGCTCACCAGCGGCATTCCCGCGGCGACGCCGTCGTCGTCGTGATCGACTTATCCGGTGAACTCGTCCAGCGCCCGCTGGGCCTGCTCGAGCCAGGACCGGCGCGCGGCCAAGGCTTCTTCAGCCTCGCGTAGCGCCTTGTCGTTGCCCTGCTCGCGCGCCTTGTCGGCCTTGGTCTCCAGATCGGCGATGGATGCTTCGAGCTGACGCACCGTGGCTTCGGCTCGAGCACGAGCCTCGGGGTTGGAACGTTGCCATTCGCCCTGTTCGGCGTCGCGGATGGCGTCCTCGACCCGGCGCATCCGGTTCTCGATCGAACGCATGGAGTCCCGCGGGACGTAGCCGACTTCCTCCCACCGATCCTGCAGAGCCCGCATGGCCCGGCGGGCGGCCTTCCAGTCGGTGATGGGCAGCAGCGCTTCGGCCTCGGCGAGAATGGCCTCCTTGATCGCCAGGTTGGCCTGCTGCTCGTCGTCACGCTCGGCCTGCGCAGCGTTGCGCGCGCCGAAGAACGTGTCCTGTGCGGCGCGGAACCGCTTCCACAGGCTGTCCTCGACTCCGCGCGGCGCCGGGCCGGCGGCCTTCCACTGATTCATCAGCTCGCGGTAGCGCCGCGACGTCGGGCCCCAATCGGTCGACGTGCTGAGCTGTTCGGCCTCCTTGAGGATGCGCTCCTTGATGGTCCGGGCTTCCTCGCGGCGTTCGGCGAGCTCGGCGAAGTGGGCCTTGCGCCGCCGGGTGTAATGCGTGCGGGCGGAGGAGAAGCGGCGCCAGAGCTCGTCGTCGGTGGGCCGGTCCAGGCGCGGCAGTGACTTCCACTCTTCGAGCAGCGCGCGAAGCGTGTCAGCGCCCTGCTTCCAGTCGTTGCTCTCGGCGATGGACTCGGCCCGGCCGGCGATCTCGGCCTTGCGGGCTTTGGCTTCCTCCTGGGCTCGTGCCCGGGCTGCCTTGCGCTCGGCGCGGCGCTGCTCGATGCGCTCGTCGAGGGTGTCGAGGCGAGCGGCCAACGAGTCGAGATCGCCGATGGCGTGCGCGTCGGCCAGGGCGGAGCGCAGCTTGGCGACGCCGGCCGCGGTGTCGTCAGGTGCGGCGGCACCGGATTCCAGGCGCTTCTCCAGCAGGTCGACCTGGACCACGAGGTCGTCGAACTTGCGCGCGAAGAAGGCCAAGGCTTCCTCGGGCCGGCCGACCTGCCACGAGCCGATGTTGCGTTCGCCGGTGGCGGTGCGGACGAAGACTTCACCGGTCTCGTCGACGCGCCCCCACTCGTTGGAGGCGACCGTGGCGGTGTTCTCCGGGTCCGGGCTGCTGGGGCTGGTGGGGTTGTGTGTCACTGTGCGTCCTCATCCGGGTTCGCAGCGGTGGTGGTGACGTCATCGAGGGTGACCGGTTCGGCGGGTGCGCCGTCGCTCTCTCCATTGTCCGTCCCAGCCTCGGCGATGGTGGTGAGTACGTCGAGACCGTCGGTGATGTGACCGAAGACGGTGTAGTCCGGCGGCAGGTCGGAGTCGTCATAGACCAGGAAGAACTGGCTGCCGTTGGTGTCGGGGCCGGAGTTCGCCATGGCCACGGTGCCGGCGGTGTAGGTGGCGCCGTCGGTGTTCTCGTTGTCGAACTCGTATCCCGGGCCACCGGAGCCGCTGCCCGTCGGATCGCCGCACTGCAGCACCTTGAGCGTGTCGGACGTGGTGAGCCGGTGGCAGGTGGTCGCGTCGAAGTAGTCGGCGGCGGCGAGATGGGCAAACGAGTGCACCGTGCACGGCGCGGCCGCGGGCTCGAGCTGGATCGTCACCGGCGAGCCGTTCAGCGTCACCGTCGCGGTGGACGCCTGCGCTTGGTCACCGGTGAACTCGGCCGGCAGCCCGACGTCGGGAACCGCCGGCGAACCGGACTCGCGGTACTCGCAACCCTCGGTGGAACTCGCCGGCGTGGTGTCGGAGCTGGAATCCGGGGCGGCGACGACGTCGTCACCACCACCGATGACGCCGGACGCCACGAGGCTGATCACCGTGATCACGGCAACCGCGGCAACCGCACTGACGACGATCGTGACGCGACGACGGCGCGCAGCCCGGCCGGCTCGCCGCTCCTGCTGCCGCTGTGCCCGCTGCCGGGCCAGCTCACGCCGCCGTTTGGCGCTCTTGGCCACCAGGTCCTCCCAATCCGCCGAGGTGCGGGCGAGGGAACCCGAACGCCCCCGCCGCATGTGCTACGGGTGCACAGTCTAGGCAGTACAGGCCAGGAGTGAAGATAACGAGTTCGCGGCGATGATGTACCGCCGGTACCCTTCACCGAGTGCTGTTGCTCAGCTTCACCGGTCCGATCCTGGGAACCAACTGTTACATCGTAGCCACCGACGACGGGCGCGAGTGCGTCGTCGTCGACCCCGGAATCGGGCTGGACGAACGGGTCGACGAGGTCCTGGCCGAGTACGATCTCGATCCGGTGGCCGCACTGGTCACGCACGGCCACATCGATCACACCTTCGCGCTCGCGCAGCTGTGCCAGCGTCGTGACCTGCCGGTGTATGTGCACGAAGCCGACCTCTACCGGTTCGACGACCCGATCCGCACGCTCGGCCCCGACCTCGCCCCGATGCTGGCCGGCCTCGCTGACGACTGGACGCGGCCACCGGACATCCGGACCTTCGCCGACAGCACGCCGCTGCACCTGGCCGGCATCGAGCTGCATGCGCTGTTCGCGCCCGGGCACACCGAGGGATCCACCCTGTACTTCGTCCCGCGCCAGGACGAGACCACCGCGAACCTGTGCTTCACCGGTGACGTCCTGTTCGCCGGGACCATCGGGCGAACGGATCTGCCCGGGGGTGACGACGCCTTGATGCGACATACGCTCGGCGAGCTCGCCCGGCCGGAATCGGCGGGGGGCTTGCCCGACGCCACCACCGTTCTGCCTGGCCACGGCGAACCGTCGACGTTCGGCCAGGAGCGTGCCACCAACCCGTATCTTCGAGATCTCAGGCCGTGACACCGTCGGGCCTGGGGAGGACCACGTGAGTCAACCCACCTTCCGTGCCCCGAAGGGCACGTTCGACCTCGTCCCGCCGCGCGGAGACGCGATCCTGGCCGTCCGGGACGCCATGGCGGCCCCGCTGCGTGCGGCCGGGTACGGCTACATCGAGACACCCAGCTTCGAGCAGACGGCGCTGTTCGCCCGCGGCGTGGGGGAGTCGACCGACATCGTCACCAAGGAGATGTACTCCTTCACCACCCGGGGCGGCGACGACGTCACGCTGCGGCCTGAGGGCACCGCGCCGGTGCTGCGCGCGGTGCTGGAGAACGGCCTGCACCGCGGCGCCTTGCCGGTCAAGCTCTGGTACAGCGGGTCCTACTACCGCTACGAACGGCCGCAGAAGGGGAGGTATCGCCACTTCTCCCAGGTGGGCGCCGAGGTGCTGGGCTCCGACGACGCCGCCGTGGACGCCGAGCTCATCGTGTTGGCCGTCGACGCGTACAAGGCGCTGGGACTCAACGACGTGCGAGTCCTGATCAACTCCCTGGGCTCGCACGAATCACGCCCGGCCTATCGGGACGCACTGCAGCGGTTCCTGCGCGGCCTGGATCTCGACGACGAGACGGCCAAACGGGTCGAGATCAACCCACTGCGGGTGCTCGACGACAAGCGCCCAGAGATTCAGAAGGCGCTCGAGGACGCCCCGGTGGTGGTCGACTTCCTGTCCGAGGCCGACCGTGCCCACCACGACAAGGTGCGGGCTCTGTTGACCGACGCGGGGATCGAGTACGAGGACGATCCGCGATTGGTGCGTGGACTGGACTACTACACCCGGACGCTGTTCGAATTCGTCCACGACGGGCTCGGCTCGCAGTCGGCCGTGGGCGGCGGCGGACGTTATGACGGCCTGTCCGAACTGCTCGGCGGGCCGCGCCTGCCCGGCGTCGGGTGGGCGCTCGGGGCGGACCGGACGCTGCTGGCCATGGAGGCCGAAGGGCTCGCGTTGCCGGAACCGCCGGGGGTGACGGTCTATGTGGTTCCGTTGGGGGAGGCCGCCGAACGTCGTGCGTTCGGGCTGGTCACTCAGTTGCGTCGGACCGGTGTGGCCACCGACGTGGCGCTCGGGGGCCGCGGTCTGAAGGGCGCGATGAAGGCCGCGGACCGCAGCGGTGCACGGTATGCGCTCATCCTCGGCGAGCGCGACCTGGCCGGGGGTGTCGCCCAGATCAAGGAGCTGGCCACCGGCGAGCAGAGCGCAGTGAATCTGGACGAGGTCGTCGCGCAGCTGGCCGGGCGCACCGGCGCCGGCTGAGGGAGCCGCGGCCGCCGGGAGTACCTGACCGGTGCTGGATTGCGATCAGAGCGAACGTGTGTTCGAATAGGGGCATGCGTTGGGACGTTCAGCAGCTCACGGCGGCCGACGGCCAGGCGCTGCCCGGGCTGCAGCGCATGGCTGGACTGGTGCGCAGCGTGCGGACGCCGGAGTTCGACGGCATCACCTTTCACGAAGTCATGTGCAAGTCCGCGCTGAACCGGGTACCGGCGGCATCCCACGTCCCGTTCCGCCGGACCGTCAACCCGTATCGCGGCTGCAGCCATGCCTGTACGTACTGCCTGTCCGGCGACACAGACGTCCTCATGAGCGACGGCCGGGTGCGCCCGTTGGCCAAGATCCGGGTCGGCGATCGCGTCGTCGGCACCCGGGCGGTGGGAACGCGGCGCCGGTACGTGCAGACGGTGGTCCTCGACCATTGGGAGACCCGCAAGCCGGCATTCCGCGTCGACCTCGCCGACGGCACCTCCCTCGTCGCCAGCGCCGACCACCGATTCCTCACCACGCACGGCTGGAAACAGGTCGCCGGAGCGGCGCGCGGCATCCGCCGAGCGCATCTGACCACGGCGGACCAACTGACCGGCTTCGGCGCCACCGGGCCGGTACCCACCGTCCCCGGCGACGGCGCGCGCTCCGGGCAGCCGTCGGACTCCGCGGTCGACACCGGGGCCGGACTCCGCGTGGCCGCGGTGCATGACCTCGGTGTCGAGATGGCGATGTTCGACATCTCCACCGGCACGGGCGACTTCATCGCCAACGGTGTCGTCAGCCACAACTGCTTCGCCCGGGGTACGCACACCTATCTCGATCTCGATGCCGGCGACGACTTCGACCGCGAAGTGATCGTGAAGGTCAACGTCGCCGACGTGCTGAGGCGCGAAGTGGCCAAGGCGTCGTGGACTCGCGAACACGTGGCCATGGGCACCAACACCGATCCGTATCAGCGCGCTGAAGGCCGTTACCAGCTGATGCCCGGCATCATCGACGCACTCGCCGGCTCCGGTACACCGTTCAGCATCCTCACCAAGGGAACGCTCCTGCAGCGCGATCTGCCGCTGTTGGCACAGGCATCGGAGTCGGTGTCCGTCGGGGTGGGTGTGTCGCTGGCGATGCTGGACGAAGATCTGCATCGTTCCGTGGAACCAGGGACGCCGACCCCACGCGCGCGGCTCGAGTTGATCCGGGCGATCCGCGCGGCCGGGTTGCCGTGCAACGTGCTGGTCGCGCCGGTACTGCCCGGCCTGACCGACTCCGTCGAGCATCTGGACGCCTTGATCGGCGCAGTGGCCGAAGCTGGCGCCACCGGAGTGAGCATCATCCCGCTTCATCTGCGGCCCGGTGCGCGCGAGTGGTATCTACGCTGGCTGCGCGCCGACAAGCCGGAACTCCTCGACCGATATCAGCGCCTCTACAGCGCAGGCTCGTACGCGCACCAGCGGTACCGCACCTGGGTGACCGAGCGTACTGCGCCGTTGCTGCGGCGGCACGGCCTCGATCGCCCGGCATTCGACGCTGCCGGCGACGACGGCCCGCGGCGGCGCTGGTCGGCGACAACCACCAGCATCAACTCAGCGAAGCGCGGGGCCGCCGTCAGTGCTCAGCAGGGCACGCTGTTCGACCCGTCGGCGACAGCGACGTAACGGTCTCATGACACACCGTGGGGGGTCTGGTCATTTGGCGTGAATCGCGCCACCATGTCCGCCAGTCATCCTCGAAGGAGTCATGCATGGACCGCCTCAACGATGTCTTGGCCGACATCTCTTCAGTGGTGTGGGGACCGTGGTTGCTGATCCCGCTGCTGCTCGGGACCGGTGTCTTCCTGACGATCCGGCTCACCGGTCTACAGTTCCGCGCGTTCGGACGCGCCTTCAGGCTGGCGTTCCTGACGCGTAAGGATCCAGGAGCCACCGGCGACATCACGCACTACCAAGCTTTGGCGACCGCGCTGGCGGCCACCGTCGGTGTCGGCAACATCGCCGGTGTCGCCACTGCCATCGGCCTCGGGGGACCGGGTGCCTTGTTCTGGATGTGGGTCACCGGTCTGGTCGGGATGGCGACGAAGTACACCGAGGCATTCCTGGGAGTACGCTTCCGCCACACCGACGCCGCGGGCGAGCAGAGCGGCGGACCGATGTACTACCTGTCCAGGGGCATCAAGGCTCCGCTCGGCCCGATCCTCGGTGTCTTGTTCGCCGTGTTCGCGGTGATCGCCAGCTTCGGCATCGGCAACATGACCCAGTCGAATACCGTGGCCGCGCAAGCGGATGAACAGTGGGGCATCTCCACTGTCGTGACGGGCATCATCCTGACTGTCGCTGCCGCAGCGGTGGTCCTCGGCGGAATCCAGAGCATCGCCCGGGTGGCTTCGGCGTTCGTCCCGATCATGATCGTCGTGTACATCGCTGCCGGTACGTGGGTGTTGCTCGCGAACGTCAGCGAGTTGCCCGCGGCGCTCCAGCTGATCGTGTCCGATGCATTCACCGGCACCTCCGCTGTCGGTGGCTTCGTCGGTGCGGGCTTCTTGATGGCGCTGCGCTATGGCGTGGCTCGCGGCATCTTCTCCAACGAGTCCGGCCTCGGTACCGGGGGCATCGCTGCGGCCGCGGCCAAGACGACCCACCCGGTGCGCCAAGCGCTGGTGTCGATGACTCAGACGTTCATCGACACGCTGGTGGTCGTGTCTTTCACCGGCCTGGTCATCGTGACGACCGGCATGTGGGACAGCGGCGAGGAAGGCTCGCTGATGACGTCGTCGGCGTTCGAGGTAGGTCTTCCCGGCGACTGGGGCGGGCACGTCGTCGCACTCAGCGTCATGTTCTTCGCCTTCTCCACGCTGCTGGGATGGTCGTATTACGGCGAGCGCAACGTCGAGCGGCTCGTCGGGCGACGTGGCGTCACGCCGTATCGGGTCCTCTTCGTCATCATGATCTTCGTCGGCGCCGTCACCGAGCTGACGACGATCTGGACCTTCGCCGACATCATGAACGGGCTCATGGCGCTGCCCAACCTGATCGGCCTGATCATCCTGTCCGGGCTGGTGGCGCGCGAGACGCGCGAGTACCTCAACAGCCCCGAAGGCATGCTGTTGAAGCCGAGGTCCGGGCGTCGGGGGACGGCTGGCCAGCAGTAGCCACGTCGGGCGTCGATTCCGAGGCGATATCGCGTCGCTGTCCGGCGCGCTGCTTACGTAGGATCTGTAGGCGGCGCGCCGGACCGTGCGCGCTGGTCGACCGAACGAACCGAGAGGACTCGAGCCCGTGCTTCGCACCCACGAGGCCGGCGCGCTGCGCGCCGGTCACGCCGGCCAGACCGTCACCCTCACCGGCTGGGTGGCCCGCCGTCGCGATCATGGGGGAGTGGCGTTCCTCGACCTGCGGGACGCCTCGGGCGTCGCTCAGGTGGTCGTGCGCGACGAGTCGGTGGCCCACGACCTGCGCAACGAATACTGCATTCGGGTCACCGGTGTGGTGCAGCAGCGCCCCGCCGGCAACGAGAACCCGGCGCTGCCGACCGGCGACATCGAGGTGATCGCCGAATCCGTCGAGGTGTTCAGCGAGGCCGAGGCGTTGCCGTTCCAGATCGACGACCACGTCGATGTCGGCGAGGAGGTCCGGCTCAAGCATCGATACCTCGACCTGCGCCGTTCGGGTCCGGCTGCTGCGCTGCGACTGCGCAGTGAGGTCAACCGGGTCGCACGGGACGTGCTGCACGGCGAAGGCTTCGTCGAGGTCGAGACGCCGACCATGACCCGCTCGACGCCGGAGGGCGCACGCGACTTCGTGATTCCGGCGCGGCTTCGACCGGGCTCGTGGTACGCGCTGCCGCAGTCTCCGCAGCTGTTCAAGCAGTTGCTCATGGTCGGCGGGCTGGAGCGGTACTTCCAGATCGCACGGTGCTATCGCGACGAAGACTTCCGCGCTGACCGGCAACCGGAGTTCACCCAGCTCGACATCGAGATGAGCTTCGTCGAGCAGGACGACGTGATCGCCCTGAGCGAGCGCATCATCGCGGCGGTGTGGCGCTTGATCGGCCACGAGCTCACGACCCCGGTGGCCCGTATGACCTACCACGACGCGATGAACCGCTTCGGCACCGACAAGCCCGACCTGCGGTTCGGTCAAGAGATCACCGACGTCACCACCCACTTCGCCGACACCAGCTTCCGGGTCTTCCAGGCCGCCTACGTCGGCGCGGTGGTCCATCCCGGGGGCGCGGCGCAGTCGCGCAAGGAACTCGACGCCTGGCAGGACTGGGCGAAGGCTCGCGGTGCGAAAGGCCTGGCCTACGTTCTGGTCGGACCTGACGGACAACTGTCCGGTCCGGTGGCCAAGAACCTGTCCGAGCAAGAGACGGCAGGCCTGGCGAAACTGGTGGGCGCCGAGCCGGGCGACGCGATCTACTTCGCCGCCGGAGCCCGCCGGGCCTCACAGCAGCTGCTGGGCGCCGCCCGCCTCGAGATCGGCCGGCGCGCAGGGCTGATCGACGAGTCCGCGTGGTCGTTCGTGTGGGTGGTCGATGCGCCCCTGTTCGAACCCGTCGCCGAGACCGACGACGTCGCGGTGGGCACAGGCGCCTGGACCGCAGTCCACCACGCCTTCACCGCGCCCAAGCCGGAGTGGCTCGACTCCTTCGACTCCGACCCCGCCAACGCGCTCGCCTACGCCTACGACCTGGTCTGCAACGGCAACGAGATCGGCGGTGGGTCGATCCGTATTCATCGCCGCGACGTGCAACAGCGCGTGTTCGACGTGATGGGGCTCAGCGCGGACGAGGCGCAGGAGAAGTTCGGGTTCCTCCTCGACGCCTTCAAGTACGGCGCACCGCCGCACGGCGGCATCGCCTTCGGGTGGGATCGAGTCGTGGCGCTGCTCGCCGGCACCGAGTCGATCCGCGAAGTGATCGCCTTCCCCAAGACCGGTGGTGGCTACGACCCGCTGACCGGTGCACCGGCGCCGATCACCGCACAACAGCGCAAGGAAGCCGGCATCGACGCGGTTCCGGACCCGAAAGCGCAGTAGCGCGCACGTCGAGCCTGAGCCCTACGGGTCGGTGCCGGAGTGGCTGATACGATCTGCGCATCATGTTCAGCTGACACGTGCATCGGGCCCGCGTTCGAGGTCGTCGACCCCGCGGGCCGCCCGGCGACCCGATGAGGTCCGTGCGTGTCTCAGCTTTCCGTGCGTTCGCTTGCCAAGGCCTATGCCGGCCGCGTTGTTCTCAACGGCGTCGACCTTGATGTCGGTGCGGGGGAGCGCCTCGGGCTGGTGGGTGAGAACGGCGTCGGCAAATCCACCCTGCTGCGGCTGATCGCCGGTGTCGAAGAACCCGACGCCGGTTCGGTCCACCGACAGGGCAGCTTGGGCTACCTCGGCCAGGAACCCGACCTGCCCGCAGGGGGCACCATTGCCGAAGCCACCGACGCGGCGCTGGCTGAGTTCCGGACGCTCGAGATGCGGATGCGCGCGACCGAAGCACGCCTGGCTGATGGTGATCAATCCGTCCTGGACGACTACGGCGATGCGCTGGCCGAGTACGACCGCCGCGACGGCTGGACGGCGGATGCCCGGGCGGCCCGCGCCATCGCCGGGCTCGGCTTGGCGCACCTGCCCGCCACCCGGCCAGTGGACTCGCTGTCCGGTGGCCAGCGTGCCCGGCTCGCCCTGGCGCTCGCCTTGCTTCGGGCATCGGACGTTCTCCTGCTCGACGAGCCCACCGATCACCTGGATGACGACGCGGTCAACTTCCTGGAAGGGTCGCTGCG
Organism: Haloactinopolyspora sp.; assembly: GCF_027324685.1. NCBI lineage: Bacteria > Bacillati > Actinomycetota > Actinomycetes > Jiangellales > Jiangellaceae > Haloactinopolyspora > Haloactinopolyspora sp. The sequence continues at coordinate 328 of NZ_DAHVSH010000186.1, read as the reverse complement.
TGAGTATCGCGGCGTCGTGCTCACCGCCTCGCACGACCGTGCGTTCCTGGATGCTGTGAGCACCTCGATCCTCGACCTCGACCCGGCGCTGACGGTGAATCCCGACGGTACACCCGTCATCGGCCCGGCCCGATACACCGGCGCTTACACCGAGTACCTGGTCGGCAAGGCCGCGGCGCGCCTGCGCTGGGAGCAGGCACATGACCGGTGGAATGCCGATGTCGACGCCGCCCGAGCCGCTCTCCGGCAGGATACCCGACGCGTCGGACACGCCAACCGGCGTCGCCGCGACAACGACAAGTTCCAAGTGCACTTCTTCGGCCAGAAG
>NZ_DAHVSH010000040.1:0-32789 GCF_027324685.1 Haloactinopolyspora sp. | reverse complement strand
CACCGGCTGGGGCAGCGCCTGGCAGAGCGCGCTGTGGACGTTCAACGCGGCATTCGGCGGCTGGCTGCTCTGGGACGACTTGCCGCCAGCTGACCAGGAACAGCTGGCGCGGATGGTCGAGGCCGAGGCGAACATCTTCCTCGACTACGACGTTCCGTACTACGCCGACGCCGACGGCAACGTCATCACCCCCGGCGACACCAAAGCCGAGGAGAACGCCTGGAACGCGGCCTTCCTCAACCTTGCGGTCTCGATGATGCCGGAGCACCCCAACGTCGCGGTCTGGCAGGACAAGGCACTGGAGCTGATGATCTCGGCCTACTCGCGCCCCAGCGACCTGAGCAACGACACCGACCTGCACGGCAAGCCGGTGCGGCAGTGGCTGGACGGGTCGAACATCTTCGACGACGGCACGCTGGTCAACCATGCCCGGATCCACCCCGACTACTTCACCAGCATCGCCAACAGCGTCGGCGCGCCACTGGCCTACGGACTGGCCGGGCGGGCGACGCCGAAAGCCGCGCTGTTCAACGCCGACCTCGTGTACCGAGCCCTGGTGGACTACGAGTTCGCCGCCCCGCCGTACGACCCACCGGGCGGGACGATCTACCTGCGGGATGAGCAGGGCGCTGCGACGCCGGACGTCTACTACCCGCAGGGCAACGACTGGGGTACGCACCGGCGGATGCACTTCGTCCTGATCGACACCATGGCGTCGATGTTCGGCTTCGACACCGGCCGGTCCGTCCCGGGAGCAGAGTGGGCCCGCGAGCACGCGCAGATGGTGCTGGACATGCAGGCGCGGTTCGACGATGGCCGCACGTACGGTGATCGGTCCGAGGACACCTACGCCGGGCGCGAGCAGTGGGTGGCGCTCCTGGCCGGGCGGACGTACCTCACACACTGGCTGGACCACAACGCCGACATCACCTTCACCAACCGCGCCTTCCCGGTGACGCCGCGCGACTACCCGGGCGCATCGGTCGACATGGACGCCGCAGCGAACTACCCGGCCGGGACCGCGACCCCGCTCACCGTGACGGTCACGAGCACCTCGGAGGCACCGCTGCTGGACGTGCAGGTGGACCTGGACGTCCCCGACGGCTGGACGGCCGAGAAGACCAGAGCCGCCGAACGCAAGGTCGACCCGCGCGGAACGACGTCGTCGAGCTGGACGCTGACCCCGGGGCCGGATGCCGCCGACACCGCCGAATTGCGGGCGACGGTGCGTTACCGCCATTACGGCGTCCGGCGTGACGTCGAGGCGCGCGCCTTCGTGTCGGTACCGCCCGGTGTCAACGTCGCCCTAGGCGCACCGGTCACCGCGTCGTCGCAGCTGCGTGCGGACACCGGGGGCGACAAGGCCGTCGACGGGCTGTTCACCGACGCCAGCCGCTGGATCTCGGCCGAAAGCGACGAGAGTCCCGAGCTGACCGTCGACCTGGGCTCCCCGACGGACATCGGCGCCGTCTACGTCTACAGCGGTTACAACCAGACGAACCACGACCCCACCAGCACGCTCAAGGACTTCACGATCGAGGTCCGGACCCCGGACGGCTGGCAGCAGGTCGCAGAGTACGTCGGCAACGTCGATCACCGGGTGACCGCCCAGGACCTCGGCGTCACCGGTGACCAGGTACGCCTGTCCATCAGCGACCCGTCCGGCAGTTCCATCGACGTCGCCCGGGTGTTCGAGGTCGAGGTCTACGAGAAGGCCGGCCGATGACGGCTTTGGTGCCCGGCCTACGTGCCGCAGCCGAGGATGTCGCGGAGCGTACCCTCGCCTGCCCGGTGACCATCTGGGGCTTCGGGGTGGGCGGGATGCTGTCCGGACTGGTCCGCGCGGGCCTGGTCCTGGGGCGGCCGGCCTACGTGGAGCGGGTGGCCGACCTCGTGGGTCCGTCGCTGGCGGCCGCGCCGGCGGCGACGGACCACCTCATCGCGGTGGAAGCGCTGCAGGCGTTGCGCGCGGCGCGCCCGGACGTCGTGATCGACGATGCCTGTGCACGCTGGACCGATGCGGTCGTGACCGCTGGGCGCCGGGTGCCCGGCGGGCCCCGGGTGCACCGTCCGGACCTGCAGCGGTGGTCGTCGACCATCTGGGTCGATTGCATGCACACCGACGGGCCGGGCCTGGCCGCGCTGGGCCGACCCGACGATGCCGTGGCGTACGCGACGGAGTACGCGGTGGTCCTACAGCGCGACGACGGGTTGTTTCATCACGGGTTCGACGTGGACACCGGCCGCGGCAACGGCGTGGCGTGGGGGCGCGGGCAGTGCTGGGCGCTGCTCGGCCTGGTCGACACCTTGCACGCCGTCGCTGACGACCAGCTGCACCGACGACTGCAACGGTTGGTGGAGGCGCTGGTCCGACACGAGGACGGCGGCCAGTGGCACACCGTCGTCGACGACCCGGCCGCGCCGATCGAGAACAGCGTCGCCGCCTACGTCGCCTACGGCCTGGCCCGCGCGATCCGCTACGGCTTGGTGGGTGACGAGTACCTGCCGGTCGTCGACCGGGCCTTCGACGCGACGATGCACGGGCTCGACGACGGCGGTCTCGAGGTGTCGGAGGCCACGCCGGTCGGCGACGCGGCGAACTACGTCACCCGGGCGAGCGCCGTCTATCCGTGGGGTCAAGCGCCGGTGCTACACGCCGTGCTGGATCGCATCGAGCAGGAGGGAAACCGATGAAGGTCACCAGCGTCGAGACGTTCGTGCTCAAGGCGCGGCCGCCGGAGGTCTACTGGGGCGCCAGGACCTGGAGCGCCGAGCACGGCCGCCCGCTGGTGGAGTATCCGCCCGCTGAGCGGCGCCGGTACGTCTACAGCGACACGATCGACACCGTGCTGGTGCGGGTCGCCACCGCCGACGGCGTCGTCGGATGGGGTGAGGCGAAGGCACCGGTCGGCGCGCGGGCGACCGCGGCGATCATCGACGACCTGCTCGCCCCGTTGGTGGTCGGGGCACGCCTGGACGAGATCACCCGGACCTGGGAGCGCATGTACGCCGGGATGCGGGTGCGCGGGCACGACACCGGGTTCTGGCTGGAAGCGCTGGCAGGGGTGGACATCGCCATGTGGGACGCGTGGGCACGGCTGTTGAGGCAGCCGGTGCATGCGCTGATCGGCGGCCGGTTCCGCGACCGCGTACCGGTGTATGCCTCCGGGGTGCCGGGCGCGCCCGCGGGCTCGGGCGCCGACGGCCAGGATGGCGTTCGAGTGGAAGCCACCCGGCTGCGTGATCTGGGCTTTCGTGCGGTCAAGGTGGCCATCGGGGTGTCACCGGCCGACGACATCGCCTCGGTGCACACGGTTCGCGACGTCTTCGGCCCGGACGCCGTCGTTCTCGCCGACGCCGCGGGCCAGTACGAACTGCCGCAGGCCGTGCAGGTCGGCCGTGCGCTGACGGAGGTTGGTGCCGGGTTCTTCGAGATGCCGCTGCCGCCGGAGGACCTCGCCGGCTACACGCGTCTGGCCGAAACACTGGACATCCCGCTGGCGCTGGACAGTCTGGCCACTCGGCACCGGGCGCTGGAGTTCCTGCGGGCCGGGGCGCTGCACGTGCTCCAGCCCGACGTCTGCCGGGCCGGTGGCATCACCGAGACGATGCGCATCGCCGCCCTGGCCGACGCCTTCGGCGCCCAGGCCACCCCGCACGTGAGCATCGGCTCCGCCGTGCACGTTGCGGCCAGTGTGCAGTGTGCGGCGGCGATGCCGAACCTCGCCGTCCTGGAGTACTGGATCGGCGCCAATCCGCTGGCGGCGGTGGCCGCAGATCACCTGGAACCGGCCGGCAGCGCCGTCGGCGTCCCCACGGGCCCGGGTCTGGGCATCACGATCGACGAGGACGCGGTGCGGCGCCTCGCCGGCTGACCACGGTGCCGCCTGGCACGCTGAGGTGCACTGCCTGGCACGCTGAAAGTGAGTGATCGCGCCTGAAATGCCCGGTTTGTGGAGCGTTTCAGTGTGCCACGCAAGTCGCGCCACGCGTCAGTGCGCCCACGCGAGCCCGCGGGGTCCCGATGTGCGATCAGGCGCGCAGGTTGACCAACGTGGGTCCGGTCCGGGTGCCGTCGGAGCGCGACAGCGCCACCACGCAGTGCCCGGGCGGGATACCGGTGACGATGTCGGACACCGTCCACCGCGGCCGTTCGACCCGCCGCAGGCTCGTGCCCTTGGTCACGCCCCAGTTCCGAGTCTCGCCGTCCTGCCGGTTCCAGCCGCCCCGGCTGTCGCGGGATCGTCCGGTGTTCTCCGCGCCGCCGATCGTCTCACCGTGGCTGAAGCTGATCTCGGAGACCCAGTGGTCGCCGAACCAGTCGGAGAACACCTTCGCATCGATCGGGTCGATACCGCCGAAGACGGCCTTGCAGCCGACCGAGCCGAACACGGTCGCGCGGACCTGCACCGGGAAGTCGCTGATGGTCTGGGCCAGCAGGATCAGCCCGGCGTTGTTGGAACGCAGCTTCTGCACACCACGGGCGACGTAGTCGTCGACGAACCGGCCGGCCTCGTCGATCATGAGGCCCTTGAAGATCGAGCGGTTGGTGTCCGGCGCAGAAGTGACCTGGACGAACTGTGACACCACCAGGCGGGCCAGGATGCGCGCGGCATCGGGGAACTCGGCCTCGGGCAGGGAGACACGCACCCGGGTGGGCCGGTTGATGTCGTGCATCCGGAACGGTCGCTCGCGGTCGAACAACTCCATCAGCCGGGGCCGGGCCAGCAGCTGGAAGCGTTCGATCAATGATGCCGCCGGGTCGGCGTTGCGGGTGGCCTGCTCGCGCCGGGTGTCCAGCAGCGCCTTGGCCTCCTTGCCTTCGGGCCCGCGAAGCGCCGCTTTGACCTGGTCGGTCATGCCCTGCTCGGAGCGCAGCAGCGCCAGCATCTCGCGGACCTTCGGCCACCGGCCGAAAGCCAGATGAAACGGCGCCAGGCAGGCATACAGCGCGTTGCGTGAACCGTCCATGAAGTACGCCATGTCGTCGCTGACCTGCGGCGGCAGCATCGCGCTGGCCAAGCGGTCGGCAGCGGTGTCGGGGTGGTCGGTACCGCCGTAGAGGTCGAAGCCCGACGTCGGCGCGAGCGGGTCGATGGTGACGTCGAACCAGCCGTCGTAGGCGAAGTCGTCGCCCTTCGGGTCGACGACGACGATGCTGGCCTGCTGCGCGAGCGCCGACAAAGACAGGTTCTCGACGATGGGCCGGGCGAAGCCGTGCGTCTTGCCCGATCCGGGCGGTCCGATGACCAGTAGCGACGTGCGAAGTACGTCGTGGTCGACGCCGAAGTCGGTGGCCACCGTGGTGTCGGCGTGCGGGTCCTGCACCGTCCGGCCCAGCCGGACCTGACCGCGCTGCAGGTTGTGCACCGCCAGCCGGGAGCCCGGCAGGTCGCGCAGCGACGAGTGGTGCAGGATCGTGGCCGGGCCGTACCGGACGATCTCGTCGGCGAGCTCGGCGGTGGCGGCCGGATCGTCACGGCGCTGGTCCAGGGCCGTGAGGATACGTGCTTGGTCGACGTCGGACATGGCGGCGTCCGTGACGAGACGGTCGAGCATCTCAGCGGCGTCGCGGTGGTTCTCGCGCAGGTGCTCCCACCCCGTGTCGCGGCGACGCCGCCGCCGCAGCATCATGGGTTCTTCCTCAGGTAGGCGTCGAGCTTCTTGATCCGCGCGGCCAGCGCGGGGTGCGTGCTGAGCAGACGCGCCCGTAGGACGGCGTGGGTGCGCGCGTCGTCCATGCCTTGACGCAGCCAATCCTCGAACACCTCGATCAGCGCATGCCCGTAGCCCAGCTCTGCGGCGATCCGGTCGGCACGGTACTCGCTGCGCCGCGCCAGCCACGGCAGCAGGACCGGGGTGAGCAAGAAGACCAGCAACGCCGGCGGCGCCCACGCCCGGCCGGACTGGACGGCGGTGATCATCAGCATCACCAGGACGAACCCTGCGAACACCAGCAACGTCCAGGTGATGATGCGCGCGACGACGATGGTCAGCAGCGGCAGCCGCGCGGCGATGGTGAAGATGACGGCGAAGATGCGCACGAACAACGAGGCGACGATGCGCATCGCTCGATTGAGCAATCGGGCCGGCAGCGAATACCAGTACGCGAGCAAGTTGCCCCATGCGTGCCCGCCGAGATGGTGGCCGAGCTCGTGCGCCAGCACGGCGGCCAGGTGATGATGCGGCATGGCGTCGAGCGCCTTGCGGGTGACCGTGACGACGTGCCCCGACGACGCGTAGGCATTGAGCGCGTCCGTGTCCTGGACGAACAGCTGATACTTCGCGCCATCGGTGCCGGCGGCGGCGTGCACGTCGCGCCAGGCGTTCTCCAGACGCTCACGTTCGCTCGGCGTCGGGCGCCGGGCCCGCAGGAAGATGCGGGTCAAGACGATCTCGGTGCGGCGATAGAACACCAGGACACCGCTGAGCAACCAGCCGGCCACCGTGAGCGGCGCCACGGCGTCCACGCCGGTGGCCGCGGCTGCAGCCAAGCCGACGAATCCGACGACGAGCAGGCTGTACAGCGCCCACGGCAAGGCCAGGGCCAACGAGGCCAGCGTGGAAGTGTCGACGCTGCGCCGGCGGCGTTGCGGCCCGGCGGGCGGGGCCGCGGGTCGGCGTGCGTTGCTCGAGGCGGTGTCGGGCGGCTCGAAACTGCCCGGTGGCCCGGACGGTCGGATGTGGGTCGCCGCGCCTGCCAGCGGCTCGCCGGCACGCGGCGGGCCGGCCTGATGGGGGTCGCTCATGGCCGCCTCCGGTGGATCTTCCAGCCTTGATTACACCGGTAGACATGACCACGGCGCAACCGGCTGGTCACAGCAGTGGGCTGCGCGGCGAGTGATCGCCGTCGTAGGGTCATGAACTGTGACTCAGATCCACGAGCTCACCGCGCTCGAACTGGCCGCCGCGGTGCGCCGCCGCGAGGTGTCGCCGGTCGAAGTGCTCGACCACACGTTGCAGCGCCTGGCCAGGCTCGATCCCGCGGTCGGCGCGTTCGTCACGGTCACCCCGGAACTCGCGCGTGAGCAGGCGGCGGCGGTGGAGGACGAGTTGGTTCGCGCCGCCGCCGACGATGTCGACCCGCCGCCGTTCGCGGGCGTGCCCTGCCCGATCAAGGATCTCGCGATGGTGGCCGGCGTCCCGGCCCGCGCGGGCAGCGCGGCTTTCGCCGACGCCGTCGCCCCGGTCGATGACGGCGTGGTCACGCTGTTGCGGCAGGCGGGGACGCTGATGATCGGCAAGACCAACACGCCGGAGTTCGGGTTGCCGCCGTACACCGAGCCGGACATCGCACCACCGGCGCGGACACCGTGGGACTTGTCGCGCTCGGCCGGCGGATCCAGCGGCGGGGCGGCCGCGGCCGTGGCTGCCGGCATCGTCCCGGTCGCGCACGGCAGCGACGGCGGGGGCTCGATCCGCATCCCGGCCTCGGCGTGCGGACTGGTCGGGCTCAAGGCCACGCGCGGGCGGATCAGTCCCGGCCCGTACGGCACGGACGGCGCCGGCCTGGCCACCCACGGCGTGCTCACCCGCGACGTGCGCGACACTGCGGCCCTCCTCGACGTCCTGTCCCACCCGTGGCCTGGTGACATGCACGTTCTTCCGGGTCCGCGGACGAGCTTTCTCGACGCCTGCGATCGGTCGCCCGGTCGGTTGCGTATCGGGATTCTCACCGAGCCGGTGATCGCACCGGAGGTCGCGGTCGACGACGCGTGTCTGACCGCGGTGGCGCACACGGGAGCCCTCCTCGAGCGGTTGGGTCACGAGGTGGAGCGGGCACCGGTCCCGTTCGAGGCCGAGCGATGGGGGTCGTTCGAGGCGATCTGGTCGGTCCTGAGCCTGGCCCCGCCCGTCCCGCCCGAAGGCGAGCAGCTTCTGCTCCCCCTGACGCGTTGGTTGCGCGACAAGGGGCGCAAGATCAGCGGACACGAGTACGCGTCGGCGATCTCGCTGGCGCAGAGCACGACGCGCGAGGCAGCAGCCACCTGGGCGACCTACGACGTCATCCTGAGCCCGACGCTGGCCCAGCTTCCGGCGCCAGTCGGTGCCATGCGCAACGACGACGACCCGGCGGCTGACTTCGCGGCTCAGATGGCGTTCACACCCTGGACCAGCGTGTGGAACCTCACCGGCTGGCCGTCGATCAGCCTGCCGCTGGAGGAGACCACCGTCGGCGGCGTGACGTTGCCGGTGGGGGTCATGCTGGGCGGGCGCCACGGTGCCGAAGAGACGTTGCTGAGTGTGGCCGCCCAGCTCGAGCAGGCCCGTCCGTGGCGTGGTCGGCGCCCACCCCTCGACGACGGGACGGCACAGCCATGACGTCCGCTGACTCCGTGGAATTCGGCTACTTCCTCGTTCCGAACGCGGCCGATGCGCTGATCGACCTCGCCCGCGAGGTCGAACGGCTCGGCCTGGAGTGGGTGGGCATCCAGGACCATCCGTACCAGCGCCGGTTCGTGGACACTTTCGCGCTGATGAGCGCCGTGCTGACGGCCACGACGTCGTTGCGGGTCTTCCCGGACGTGGCCTGCCTGCCGCTGCGCCCGCCGGGCGTGCTGGCCAAGACCGCGGCCTCGCTCGACGTCTTGTCGGGCGGGCGGTTCGAGCTCGGGCTCGGCGCCGGGTCGTTCTGGGACGCCATCGAGGGCTACGGCGGGCAGCGGCGCACACCGGGCGAGTCGATCGATCAGCTGAGTGAGGCGATCGAGGTGATCCGGCGGCTGTGGAGCGGTGAGCGGGGGCTGCGGTTCGAAGGCGACTACTACCACCTGCGCGGCGTGCACTCCGGGCCGGTCCCGGTGCACGACATCGGCATCTGGCTCGGCGCCTACGGGCCCAAGATGCTGCGCCGGACCGGCCGGCTCGCTGACGGATGGGTGCCTTCGGTCGGGGCTGACCTGCTGCCCCGGCTGCCCGAGTTGAACGACCGCGTCGACCAGGGAGCGGTCGAGGCCGGTCGCGACCCGTCGGCGGTACGCCGCGTGTTCAACGTCTCAGGCGTCATCACCGACGGCGACTCGCGCGGGTTCCTGCGCGGCCCCGTCGACCAGTGGGCCGACGAACTGGCCGAGCTGGTCACGCAGCACCGAGCCGAGCTGATCGTCTACGCCGGGCCGAGCCTGGCCGGCCAGCGCGGCGACGCCGACGGCTTGACTCAGTTGCGCCGCTTCGCCGAGGACGTGGTTCCGGCGACCAGATCTCGGCTGGCCGTGTCCAGATGAGGACGCCGCGTCAGCCGGCCTGACGGTCGCGCTCCTGCGCCTTCAGCGCCCGGTCGAGATCGGCCAGCCCTTCGGCGACCAGGCGGCGGGCCGGGTCGGGGACCTCGGCGGTGGCCAGCCAATCACGAACCATCTGCGCGGTGACGGCGTCAGCGAGGACCCGTGGGAACAGCCCGGTGATGATCACCTGGGCGGTGTCGTGCGTCCGCTCCGCCCAGACCGGGCCTACGGCATCGAGGTAGGGCTGGACGTAGGGGCGAAGCAGCTCACGCTGTTCGGGTTGACCGAACCCGGCCACCGTGGCCCGAAGCGCAGCGTTGGGCAGCTCGCCGGTCTCGACGGCGGCGTGCCACGCGGCGGCTTTGGCGATGCGCTGTGGCTGGGCGGCCCGCGCGTAAGCGGCTTGCCGCTCACCGGTCGCGGTGTTGTCGCGCTCCAGCTCCGCGGCGATCTCGGCCTCACCCGCCGCGCCGACGATCACCAACCGGTGCAGCAGCGCCCACCGCAGATCGGTGTCCACGGTCAGGCCCGGCACGACGTCGGCGCCATCGAGCATGGCCCGCAGTTCGGCGAGATGATCGTCACTGGCCGCCGCGGCGATCCAGGCCCGCGCGAAGGCCAGCTGCAGGTCGCTGCCCGGCTCGGCGGCGCCGGCGTAATGGCGCAGCGCGCTGGACCACCGCGCGGACAACAACATCCGGTTGGCCGGCCAGGCGTAGAGGTCGATGGCGATGCGGCCTGAGCGCAGGACGTGCTGAACGACCGGCAGCGACGTCTCGCGCGACACGCCGGACAAGACGAGCTCGACGTACGAACTGGCCGGCATCTCAGCATCGCGCAGCATGTCGGTGGCGGCGGTCCAGCACAGGGCGCGTGGCAGCGAATCGAGGGCCCCGATCGAGGTGACGATGCTCTGCTGCGAGCGGTCGTCCAGGCGCACCTTCGCGAAGGTGAGATCGTCGTCGTTGACCAACAGGAGATCCGGCTGGGTCTCGCCGCGCAGCTCGGGGATCTCGGTCCGAGCGCCGGCGACGTCGAGCTCGATACGCCGACGCCGCTGGAACGAGCCGTTGTCGGTGCGGTCGTACAGGCCCACGGCGACCCGGTGTGACCGGATGGTGGGGTGGGCCTCTTCAGCAGTCTGCTCGATGACGACCGAGGTGTAGGCGCCGGTGTTGTCGACGGCCACGACCGGGCGAAGCGTGTTGACCCCCGCCGTGCGCAGCCACTGTTCGTTCCATTCCGACAGGTCGCGCCCGCTGGTCCGTTCGAGGTGGGTGAACAGGTCCGTAAGCTCGGTGTTGCCCCAGGCGTGCTCGGCGGAGTAGGCGCGTACGCCGTCGAGGAAGGCCTCGCGGCCCACCCAGGACACGAGTTGCTTGATCACGCTCGCGCCCTTGGCGTAAGTGATGCCGTCGAAGTTGACCTCCACGTCCTCGAGGTCGCGGATGTCGGCGGCGACGGGGTGGGTGGTGGGCAGCTGGTCCTGGCGCAGCGCCCAGAGCTTCTCGGTGACCGCGAACGTCGTCCACGCCTCGACCCACCGGGTGGCCTCGGCCCGCGCCAGCACGCTGGCCCAGGTGGCGAACGACTCGTTGAGCCACAGGTCGTTCCACCACCGCATGGTGACCAGGTTGCCGAACCACATGTGCGCCATCTCGTGCAGGAGCGTCTCGGCCCGGCGCTCGTAGGCGGCGTCGGTGACCCGGCTGCGGAACAGGTAGTCCTCGTGGTGGGTCACCGCCCCGGCGTTCTCCATCGCCCCGGCATTGAACTCCGGCACGAACAACTGGTCGTACTTGGCGAACGGATAGGCCGAATCGAAGACCTCTTCGAAGAAGGCGAACCCGCGGCGGGTGAGGTCGAACAGTTCGTCGGCGTCCAGGTGCTCGGCCAGCGACCGGCGGCAGTACACCGCGAGCGGGATCGTGGCGTCGCGGCCTTGATGTTCGGCCCGCACGACGTGGTAGGGCCCGGCGACGATCGCCGCGATGTACGTCGACATCGACGGCGTCACCTCGAACGTCCAGCGACGCTTGTGCGCGCCCCGCTTGACCGACTTGCCCGGGCTGTTCGAGACGACTTCCCAGTGCTCGGGGGCGACGACGACGAAGGCGAACGTGGCTTTCAGATCGGGCTGGTCGAAGCACGCGAACACGCGCCTGGCGTCGGCCACCTCGAACTGCGAGTACAGGTACACCTCGTCGTCCACGGGGTCGACGAAGCGGTGCAGGCCCTCGCCGGTGCGCATGTAGCTGCAATCGGCGACGACGCGCACCTCGTTCTCGGCCGCCACGTCGGCGAGGGTGATGCGGTAGCCGTCGTACACGTCGGCCGGGTCCAGCTCCACGCCGTTGACCACGACTTCGTGCACTTTCGCAGCGATCAGGTCGAGCCACGTCGTCGACCCCTCGCTGGCTGCGAACCGGACGGTCGTGGTCGACTTGAACGCGGTGTCGCCGCGAGTAAGGTCGAGTTCGACCGTGTAGTGCACGGTCGAAGGCTCCACGGTCGCTGCTCGCTCCTGGGCCTCGTCTCGAGTGATGTTCGTGCCAGCCATGTTCATGATCCTGACAGATCTTCGGGGGTCGTGGCGCAACGGTAGGCCGGGAATCCTAGCGACCTTGCTCCAGTTGACCCGACTAGAGCCCTAGTCACCGCACCGCCGAGTACAGAGGACCTTCATGACGCTCACCCAATCCGTTCACGACGTCACCGGTACCGAGACCCAAGCTGCGGACTTCTGGTTCGACCCGATCTGCCCGTGGGCGTGGCTGACCTCGCGCTGGATGCTCGAGGTGGTGCGAGTGCGCCCGGTGACGGTGCAGTGGCACGTCATGTCCTTGTCCTACCTCAACCAGGGGCGCGACCTCGGCGAGGAGTACAACACCATCATGGAGCGCGCCTGGGCGCCGGTCCGGGTGGTCATCGCGGCCCAAGAGCTGCACGGCAAGGAGTACGTGCGTCCGCTTTACGACGCGCTCGGCCAGCGCATCCACGTCGAAGACCGCGTCGAGCGTGGCGACAAGCGCGATTACCGCCCGATCATCGCCGAGGCGCTGGACCAGGTCGGCCTGCCTGCGTCGCTGCTGGAGTACGCCGACAGCGAGGAGTTCGACGAGGCGCTGAAAGCCAGTCATCACGCCGGCATGGACCAGGTGGGCATGGAGGTCGGCACTCCGGTCATCGCCGTGGGCGGCTACGCGTTCTTCGGCCCGGTCGTGTCCCCGGCGCCGAAGGGCGAGGAGGCTGGTCGGGTGTGGGACGGCGTGCAGGCGCTGGCCTCGTACGACGGCTTCTTCGAGCTCAAGCGGACCCGTACCAGGGATCCGATCTTCGACTGACTCTGACGGTAGGGCACACTGGTGCTCATGCGCGTGCACGTCGGCTCCGACCATGCCGGTTTCGAGGTCAAGAACCGCCTCGTCGAGGTACTGCGGGCCCGCGACCACGAGGTGGTCGACCACGGGCCGTTCGAGTACGACGCCTCCGACGACTACCCGGTCTACTGCCTGCGCGCCGGTGAAGCCGTTGCCGCCGACCCGGACAGCCTCGGCGTCGTCGTCGGCGGCTCGGGCAACGGCGAGCAGATGGCGGCCAACAAGGTGCGCGGCATCCGCGCTGCCCTGGTGTGGTCGGAGCAGACGGCGCAGCTGGCCCGCCAGCACAACGACGCGCAGGTCATCTCGGTCGGCGCACGGCTGCACCCGTTCGACGACATCGTCACGTTCGTCGAGACGTTCCTGAACACGCCCTACTCCGGTGACGAGCGGCACACCCGCCGTCTGGAGATGCTCAGTCGCTACGAGGCGAGCGGCGAGCTTCCGCCGTTGTCTGCCGCTGGGCGCTAGGGCGCGGTGGCAGGCGCATCGACTCCAGCTTCTGCAGCGCTTCGGCCAGGTCCGTCTCGTCCGGGCGCGAGACGTCTCGAGCCCGCATCGCCCGCGACACCGTGACCTGCGAGCGACGGTCCACCTGATCGAGCTTGCGGTTGCTGCGCTTGTCACGATCGTTCATGAAAGGGACAGTACGTGCCTGAGGGTCACACGATCCACCGGCTCGCCCGGAGCCTGCGTGCGGCTTTCGCGGGCGAGCCGGTCTCTGTCTGCAGCCCGCAGGGCCGGTTCGCCGACGGTGCGAAGAAGTTGGACGGGGCGACGATGAACTCGGCGCACGCCCACGGCAAGCACCTGTTCGCCGAGTTCGACGCCGACCGGTGGCTGCACGTCCACCTGGGGCTGTTCGGCCGATTCGACGTCGTCGAGGAACCAGCCGGACCGGTGCGCGGCGAGGTGCGGCTGCGGATGACCTCGGCCCGGGCCCACGCCGACCTGCGCGGCCCGTCGGCGTGCGAACTACTCGACCCGGCGGCGAAGGAAGCGATCACCGCTCGGCTCGGCCCGGATCCGTTGCGCGGGGACGACCCGGAACCGGCGCTGAATCGCATCGCCCGCAGCGCCGCGCCCATCGGCATCCTGCTCATGGACCAATCGGTCGTCGCCGGGGTCGGCAACGTCTACCGCGCGGAGGTCCTGTTCCGTGCCGGTGTCGACCCGGCTCGCCCGGGCCGCAGCGTGCCGGTCGACGTCCTGCAGGCCATCTGGGCCGACCTCGTGCACCTGATGACGCTCGGGGTGCGCACCGGCCGGATCGACACCGTCCGCCCCGAACACGAACCGGCCGCCATGGGTCGCGCGCCGAGGTCGGACGATCATGGCGGCGAGGTCTACGTCTATCGCCGGGCCGGGCAGGCCTGCCTGGTGTGCGGCACCCCCGTCAGCTCCGGTGTCGCCGCGGCCCGCAACACGTTCTGGTGCCCGACCTGCCAGCGTTGACCACCACGGACGGCAGCTCGTCGAACGTGCTTCTGTGCGCGCGTGTGAGGGGCTAACCTCACCCCTGTGACGACCCGACGCGTCGGTGTGCTCGGTCAGCTCGTCGGCGTGGCCGGCGGGCGCGCTCCGGGTGCGCTGGCGCGACGGTTGGCCCACGAGCCGGTCGTGCTGTCCATGCTCCTGGCGGCGACCCTGGTGGTCGGCGTCGCCGTGGTGTACGCGCCGGACTGGGTTCCGATCGCGTCCTTGACGCTCCCGCTGCTGGCCGGAGGCGTGTTCCTGTCGTTGCGCTCACTCGTGTGGCTCGTGGCCGCTGCCGGCTTCTGCCTGCTCGCTTCCCTGGTGACGTTGGACGTGACCGCGCACTTCGCCGGTATCGCCGTCGTGGTCGCCGTGACTGCCGCGGTGGCGCTGGGCCTGGCACGCTCGCGGGCTCGGCTCGGCCTCAAGGGCACCATGGGCGACTCCATGCTCGTCGACCTCCGGGACCGGCTGACCGCCCAAGGCACCATGCCCGAGCTCCCGCGCGGCTGGGAGGAACAGCTCGTCCACCGCTCCGCTGAACGGGCCAGCTTCTCCGGTGACTTCGTGGTGGCGACCCGATCACCCGACGCCGCGGTGCTCGAGGTCGCTCTGGTCGACGTGTCCGGTAAAGGCCACGGCGCCGGCACCAGGGCGTTGCTGCTGTCCGGCGCGTTCGGGGGACTGTTGGGATCGTTGCCACCCGAGCAGTTCCTGCCGGCCGCCAATGCGTATCTGCTGCGCCAGAACTGGTCCGAGGGGTTCGCCACGGCCGTGCACCTCGTCGTCGAGCTCACCACCGGCGAGTACGAGGTCCGGTCCGCCGGACATCCGCCGGCCATCCATTTCCACGCGGGCTCCGGCCGGTGGGAGACCCTCGAGACCGAGGGCGGTCTGCTCGGTGTGTTCGACAAGGACGTCTACGAGCCGGCCGTGGGGCAGCTGCGACCCGGTGACGCGCTGATGCTCTACACCGACGGGCTGGTCGAGGCTCCGCGTCGCGATCTCGCCGACGGCATCGACAAGTTGCAGGGCGAGGCCGAGCGCCTGGTCGCCGGGGGCTTCCGGGGTGGGGCGAAGAAGCTCATCGATGCCGTGGCGTCCTCCGACGCCGATGATCGGGCGCTGTTGCTCCTGTGGCGCACGTAGCCACCGTCCGCCAGAAGTCGAGCTGAGCGACAAGGTCGTACGGCCCGTGACAATCCGCCGTTGCAGCGTTAGGACGGTGGGGTGAAGGGGGCCACCATGACCACGACCGACCAGTGGGTCAGCCCGCCAGCTCGCATCGCCGACCCGGACGAAGCCATCTCAGCCGACGAATTGCGCCTGGCCACGCGCAACCACGGCATGCCGTTGGAGGGGCTGCGCTACGACGTGACCCCGCCGGGCCTGCACTACCTGCTCATCCATTACGACATCCCGGACGTGGACGCCGCGGCGTGGCGGCTTCGCGTGGGCGGGCACGTCGCACATCCGCTGCAGTTGAGCCTCGACGACCTGCGCCGCCGGCCACGCGTGACTCGCCGGGTGACGCTGGAGTGCGCCGGTAACGGGCGCGCCCGGCTGCATCCCCGCCCGATCAGCCAGCCATGGCTGGACGAAGCCGTCGGCACCGCCGAGTGGACCGGCACACCGCTGGCCGGGGTGCTGCGCGAGGCGGTGGTGCTCAGCGACGCGGTCGACGTCACATTCACCGGCGCCGATCACGGCATCGAACGCGGAGCTGAACAGGACTACCGGCGCGGATTGCCCATCGCCGAAGCCGAACGTGACGACGTCCTGCTGGCTTACGAGATGAACGGGCAGCCCCTGCCGCCACAACACGGCGCGCCGGTACGGCTGATCGTGCCGGGGTGGTACGGCATGGCCCACGTCAAGTGGCTGGTCGACATCACCGTGCTGGACCGGGCCTTCGACGGCTACCAGAACAACACGTCGTACCGCATCAAACACGACGCCGACGACCTAGGCGATCCGGTCACCCGGATCCGTCCGCGCGCCCTGATGCACCCGCCCGGGTTCCCCGACTTCCAGACCCGGACCCGGATCGTCGAACACGGCCGCCACGAGCTCACCGGCCGGGCGTGGTCAGGGCGCTCCGCGGTGAACCGGGTCGAGGTCAGCACCGATGACGGCGCGAGCTGGGCCGAGGCCGACCTCGACCCGCCGCCGTCGCTCTACGCGTGGCAGCGGTGGCGGTTCACGTGGGACGCGGCCGCGCCGGGGCGCCACGTCCTGCGCGTCCGAGCCGGCGACGACGAAGGCGTCCAACCGGTCGACGCCGCCTGGAACCGGCAAGGTGTGGTGAACAGCCACGCCCAGCGCGTGGTCGTGTACGTGCGCTGAGCCCGCCAGGGTAGTGAGTCCGGGTAGTGATAGAACGGCGAGGTGCAGCTTCTTCACCGCGGCAAGGTCCGCGACGTCTACACCGACCGTCCGGGCGAGCTGATCCTGCTCGCCTCGGACCGGGTGTCGGTGTTCGACGCCGTGCTGCCGACGCCGATCCCCGACAAGGGCCGCATCCTCACCGCGCTGTCGCTGTGGTGGTTCGAGCAGCTCGCCGACATCGTCGACAACCACGTCATCTCTGCCGACGACGTGCCCGAGGAGTGGAAGGGACGGGCGATCCGCTGCCGGCAGCTCGACATGGTCGCCGTGGAGTGCATCGCCCGGGGCTACCTCGCGGGCTCGGGGTGGGCGAGCTACGCCGAGACCGGCGCCATCGGCGACGTCGTGTTGCCGCCCGGACTGGTCGAAGGTGATCGGCTGCCCGAGGCGGTGTTCACCCCGACGTCGAAGGTGCCGCCGGGGGAGGGACACGATGCGCCGATGACGTTCGCCGAGGTCGTCGAGCTCGTGGGGGCTGATCTCGCTCACCGGCTCAGGGACACCACCCTGGCGCTGTATCGCCGGGCCGAGGAGATCTGCGCCGAGCGCGGGATGCTGCTCGTCGACACCAAGTTCGAGTTCGGCCTCACGCCGTCGGGTGAGCTGGTGCTCGCCGACGAAGCGGTGACGCCGGACTCCTCCCGGTTCTGGCGCGTCGAGGACTGGCGCCCAGGGGGACCGCAGGTCGCTTACGACAAGCAGCTCGTGCGCGACTGGGCGAAGAGCCAGAGCGACTGGGACGAGACGGCGCCCGGCGACGTGCCCGCGGAGATCGTCGAAGCCGCCAGGTCGCGCTACGTCGCCACGTACGAACGGATCACCGGCGAGCCCTGGAGCTGAGGCGAACCGGGGTCAGCCCGGGGGCGCGGTCGAGCCGCGTTCCACGAGCCGCGGCGGTGGCTCACGCACGACGACCTGGCGTTCCTTCCCGCCGTCGAGCCGCTCGAGCAGTAAGGTCACCGCGGCCGCGCCCAGCTCGTGCAGGGGCATCGCCACGGTCGTCAACGGCGGGGTGAGGTGGGCGGCGTACGGGATGTCGTGAAAGGCGATCAGGGACAGATCGTCGGGCACCGCCAGCCCGCTCTCCCTGGCCGCCGTCAACGCGCCGACGGCGGCCAGGACATTGCCGGCCACGACAGCGGTGGGCCGTTCGGGACCGGCCAGCAGCTCGTGCATGCCCTGCCGGCCGGTCTCGATGGTGTGCCCGCCGTCGGCCAGCCACCGAGGTTCCTCGCCGGCCTGCGTGAGCGTCTCCCGCCAGCCGCGGGCGCGGGCTCCGGATCGACTCGTGCCGCCGAGGCGCAGATGTCCGATGCGACGATGGCCGAGCTCCAGCAGGTGCCGGGTGGCGAGCCTGGAGCCGCCCACGTCGTCCAGCGCCGCGGCGGCCAGCGCGGACGAACGATCGTTGAGCAGGACGGTCGGGATGCGCGAGCTCGCGGTCTTGACGATCTTGCGGTCGGCCGCGGTGCCAGCACGCTGCAGCAGCAACCCGTCCATCGCCCCGCCCTGGACTGCTCGCCGGAACGTCACGTCACCGCGGGCCAGTCCGTCGATGTCGGCGAGCAGCAGTACGTAGCCGGCATCGGTCGCCGCGCGCTGAGCGCCCATGATGATCTCGCCGTACAGCGGGTTGGCCATGTCGTGCACCGCCAGGCCGAGCGTGTTCGACCTGCTGCTGCGCAGTGCGCGGGCGGCATGGCTGGGGGCGTAGTCGAGGTCGCGGGCGGCGGTGAGCACTCGGTCCCGCGTCTGCTCACGCACCTGCAGAGTCGGGTCGCCGTTCAACACCCGCGACACCACGGCCGGCGTGACGCCGGCGGCGCGGGCGACGTCGGTGATGCTGACCCTCATACGCCGTCCGCGCCGTCCATGTCAGACCCCCCTTGCCGTGGCCGATGCCGACCCGCCGGTTCCGCCCGGGCCGGCGACACCGGCGGGCGACGGTTCCTCCTCGGCAGGCGCTTCGCGCCGGAACCGGGCATTGCGCCGCCTGCGCCGGGCTTCGTCGATCGCGACCGCCAGGATGATCACGGTACCGCGTACGACGTCCTGCCAGAACGAGTTGACGTCGAGCAGGACGAGCCCGTTGTTCAGCGCACCGAGGATCAGCACGCCGAGCACCGTCCCCGACACCGTACCCTCGCCGCCGTTGAGCCGGGTCCCGCCGAGGATCACCGCGGCGATGACGTTCAGCTCGAACCCGACACCGATCGTGGGTTGGAAGGAGTCCAACCGCCCGACGGTGATGAGGCCGCTGATGGCGGCCGCGAACGCCACGATGACGAAGGCGCCGATGTAGATCTTGTCGACCGGCAACCCGGCTGAGCGAGCCGCTTCCGGGTTGCCGCCGGCCGCGTACAGGTAACGCCCGAACACCGTGTGGTTGAGCAGCAAGTACACCAAGACCATGACGACGACGGCGATGACCACCGGGACCGGGATGGGGCCGAGGTAGCCGACCCCGATCTGCTTCAGCGCGTCGCCGTCGGTCTGTACCGCCCGCGCGTCCGTCGTCAGATAGCCGATACCTCTGAGCACGGCCATCATGCCCAGCGTCGTGATGATCGAGTTGATCCCGAGCTTGGTCACGAGCATCCCGTTGACCAGCCCGACCAGGGTGCCGATGCCGAGTCCGGCCAGCAACGCGACGAGCACGCTGCCGGTCGAGTTGTACGCGGTCACCGTGGTGACACCGACGATGGCGAGCAACGATCCGATCGACAGGTCCACCTGCCCGGCCACCAGCGCCACGGTGATGCCCAGCGCTGCGACGAGCTCGATCGACGAGGCCCGCAGGACGTTGGTGAGATTGTCCGGGGTGAAGAACAACCCGCCGGTGGCGATGGTCAGGTAGAGACAGATGACCAGCAACGCCGCCAGCAGCGGAACCTGCTCGTACCGGGTGACGGCCCGCACGGCGCCGAGCGTTCGAGTGGACATCTACCTGCCTCCCAGCGCGGAGCTCATCAACTTCTCTTGGGTCGCCTCGTCGTGGCGGTAACCGTCGACGATCCGACCGTCGCGCATGACGTGAATCCGGTCGCACATCGACAGCAGCTCCGGCAGCTCCGACGACATGACGAGCACGGCCACGCCCTGTTCGGCGATGGCCGCGACGAGGCGGTAGATCTCGCTCTTGGAGTTCACGTCGATGCCGCGGGTCGGCTCGTCGAGGATCAGGACCTTCAAGTCCTCTTTCACCAGCCAGCGCGCCAGCATGACCTTCTGTTGGTTGCCGCCGGACAGTGCGGCCACCTGTTGTTCGATCGAGCCGGCCTTGATCCGCAGCCGCTCGACGGTGTCGCGGGCGATGGAGCGTTCGGCCGAACGGTTCACGCGCGACCCGATGTGCGCGAGCCGGCGCAGGATGGCCAGCGTCATGTTCGCTCGCACCGTCGACACCAGCACCAGCCCGTCGGCCTTGCGATCCTCCGGGACGTAGCCGATGCCCAGGCGGGTGGCCTGCACCGACGAGTGCCGTGGCACAGTGCGCCCGCCGACGCGTACCGTGCCCGCGGTGGTGGCGTCCAGGCCGAACAGCGCGCGGGCCAGCTCGGTGCGACCGGCGCCCATCAGCCCGGAGAACCCCACGACCTCGCCGGCGTGAACCGAGAACGTGACATCGCGGACCATGGCCGACGTGAGCCCCTCGACCTCCAGCAGCGGCGCTCCGGGGTGCGCTGGAGACGCGGGCGTGCGGGGGAAGAGGCTGTCGAGCTCGCGGCCGACCATCAGGCGGATGAGCTCGTCGGCGTCGGTGCGCTCGGTGTCGCGTTCGGCGACCTTGCGCCCGTCGCGCAGCACGGTGATCCGGTCGGAGACGCGGAACAGCTCGTCGAGCTTGTGTGAGACGTACACGACGGCGACGCCGCGCGCGCTCAGCTGCTCCACGAGGTGGAACAGCGTCTCGATCTCGGTGTGGCTCAGCGCCGACGTCGGCTCGTCCATGGCGATGACTTTGGCGTCCTGCGACAGCGCCCGGGCGATCTCGACGAGCTGGCGCTGCGCCACGCTGAGGAAGCCCAGCCGGGTGGCCGGGTCGACGGTCAACCCCACCGCGTGCAGGTACTCCCGGGCCTCGCGATGCAGCCGGGCCTGGTCGACCACACCCGCGCCCCGGCTGGGCAGGCGGCCGAAGAACACGTTCTCGGCCACCGACAGGCTCGCCACCTGGCTCAGTTCCTGGAACACGACGCTGACCCCCAGGTCACGAGCATCGCGCGGGCTCGTCACCGGCACCGCGCGGCCGTCCACCACGTACTCACCCTCGTCCTGGGTGTGCACGCCGGCCATGATCTTGATCAGGGTCGACTTGCCCGCACCGTTCTCGCCCAGCAGGGCGTGGACCTCGCCGGCACGCACGTCGAAATCGACGTTCTCCAGGGCGAGGGCCCCCGGGAAGCTCTTCGACACGTCGCGCAGTTCGAGCACCGGGCGGTCGTTCATGCCCTCGCTCCGGCCATGCGCCCGGTCCTCACTGCTGCTCCTCGTCCAGCAAGGCGGCGACGGCGTCGAAGTCGATCTCCCAGTCCTCGCCGTTCTTGGTGTAGTAGTCGCCGAGGTTGTCGGCGGTCACGACAGTCGCCGGGGTGACCGTGCGCTGGTCGACGTCCTCGCCGGACGCGGCCGCCTGCGCTTGCTCGACCAAGGCACGGCCGACGTACTCGGGGAACATTGCCAAACCCGCCTGGTACGGGCCGTCACCGGTCAACGCGGACTTGCCGGCCCGCCCCTCGACGCCGAAGCCGATGGTGGTGAGCTGGTTCATGTCGAGCCCGGCCTGCTGATAGGCCTGGGTCCCGCCCAGCGCGGAGTCGTCGTTGATGCCGAAGATCATGTTGATCTCCGGGTGGGCGGTGATCGCGTCAGCGGACACGTCCAGGGCGACGTCCTTCAACCCGCCACCGTTGACTTCTTGCACGATCTCGTAGTCCGCGCCGCTGTCCTCCAGGCCCTGCTTGAATCCTTCGACCCGGTCGCGAGTGTCGACCTGGGTCGGCAACCCGACGATCAGGATCTTCGCCGGTCCGCCCAGCTCCTCGGTGATGTAGTCGCCGGTCCAGGCGCCGAGTTGGCGGGCGGCGTCGAGGTTGGCGATACCGACGGTGGTGGCGTTGTCGGGGACCGGATTGGACTCGGTGATCACCGGGACGTCCTTCTCCATCGCCTGGGTCATCACGCTCGACAGGCCGTCGGGGTCCACCGGCGACATCATCAGCACGTCGACACCCTGGGTGAGCATGTTCTCGGCCTGGGTGATCTGCTTGGACAGATCCACGTTCGCGTCAGCCCACTCGAAGTCGAGGCCTTCGGCCTCGGCGGTCTCCTCCGCACCCTTGATCACGTTCTGGTACCACTCGTGGGAGCCGAAGTTGACGACGTAGCCGATGCTCAGTCCGTCGCCACCGGCGCTGCTGTCCTGTGCGCATCCGGCCACCGTCATCGCCCCGACCGCGGCGATGGCCAGGCCCGCTGTGACCCTTCGTGTTCTCCACATCGTTTGCCGACCTTTCGTTGAAGGCTCCTCGCGGTTCTAGACGCCGAGCCGGGCCAGGAGCCCGCCGTCGACGAAGTACGGCGCCCCGGTGATGACGGCGGCGTCGTCGCTGACCAGGAAGGTCACCAGGCGGGCGACGTCTTCGGGCTGGATGAGCCGCCCGATGGGGTGCTGGCGGCCCCACTGCTGCATCGTCACGGCGGGATCGCCGTCGTCGAAGTACTCCGCGCCGTAGCGCAGCATCGGCGTTTCGACCGATCCAGGGCAGATGCAGTTGACCCTGATGTTGTCCGCGGCGTGATCGATCGCCAGCGTGCGTGTCATGGCGACCACGGCGCCCTTCGAGGCCGAGTACGCCGCGACGTCAGGCTGGCTGGCGAACGCCTGCGCCGAGGCCGTGTTGACGATGGCCCCGCCGCCGCGCCGGCGCAAGGCCGGAATCGCGTACTTGGCCGTCAGGAAGCAGCCGGTCAGATTCGTGCCGATGACCAGGTTCCAGTCCTCGATCGAGAACTCCGGCACCGAGCCGTAGCGCACCACGCCGGCGTTGTTGACGACGATGTCGATGCCGCCGAACTCGTTCGACACCTGGTTCATGGCCTCGGCGACCTGCGTCGGCGAGGTCACGTCCACGACGAAGGGCCGAGCCGTTCCGCCGGCGGCGCGGACGGATTCCGCTGTCTGCGCAGCGCCTGGTTCGTCCCGGTCGAGGACGGCCACGTGCGCGCCCTCGGCGGCCAGCTGCTGGGCCACGGCCCGGCCGATGCCGGCTCCGGCGCCGGTGACCACGGCGACCTTGGTGGCGAATCTGCTCATGACTCACTCCTCTCGGGTCGGGGCGAGAATCTGCTCGGTGTGCTGGCCGGCGCGGGGTACGCCGTAGCGCAACGACGTCGGGGTGCGGCTGAACGTCAGCGGTGACCCGACGGTGCGGAAGGTGGCATCGTCCTCGCCGATCGGGACCGTCCACACCAGTCCGGCGTGCTCCACCTGCGGGTCGTGTTCGAGAGCGGCATAGTCCTGAACCGGCGCGCACCACACGTCGTGCTGGTCGAGCAGCCGTAGCCACTGGGCGGTGGTCCCGGTCGCGAAATGCGCGGCCAGCCGCCGGTGGATGGTGTCGCGTTCGGCGAACATCTTCTCGTTCGTGTCGAACTCGGCCAGCCAGTCAACGCCGAGGATCTCGCCGAGCCGAGGACAGGGCATCATCGCCAGGGCGATGTGGCCGTCCTGCGTGGCGTACGTGCCGAACGGCCCGGTCGCGCCGATGTGACCGATGTTCTCCTCGGGGCGGGGCATCGGTTTGCCATGATTCAGCCAGACGGTCAGTTCCTGCTGCTGCGCGGCGACGGTGCAGGAGAACAGGTCGACCTCCACCCGCTGTCCCTCGCCAGTGGCCTGGCGATGGCTCAGCGCCGCGAGCACGGCGACGACCAGGTGCAGCCCGGTGTACTCGTCGCTGATACCGATCCCGCACGGCGTCGGCGGGTCGTCGCGGCGACCGGTCAGATGCAGCGCGCCGGACAGCGCTTGGACAAGCAGATCCTGGCCGGGACGATCGCGATACGGCCCGGACTGGCCGTAACCGCTGGAGCTGGCGTACACGATGCCCGGATTCACCCGGGCGAAGTCGTCGTAGCCGAGCCCGAGGCGGTCCATGACGCCGGGGCGGAAGTTCTCGACCACGACGTCGACGTCGGCGCCCAGCTCCAGAAGGCGCCGCACGATTGCGGGGTCCTTGAGATCGACGGCGATGCTGCGCTTGTTCCGGTTGAAGCCCAGGAAGCTGTCCATCTCGCCGTCGGTGGTGCTGGCGAGGATGCCCCACGAACGCATCCATTCACCGCCGGGCTTCTCCACCTTGATCACGTCGGCGCCGAGGTCACCGAGGATCTGCGTCGCCAGCGGCCCTTGCAGGAGCTGGGTGAAGTCGAGCACCCGGACGTGCGACAACGGCCCGGTCGCCGCAGTGTTGTCGTCGCCTTGCATGTTGGTCGTCTCCCTGGTCTGCTGCTTGTCAGCTCGAGGTGAGCCGGTCGAGGACGTCCTCCTCGATCTGGAGGATCTGGTCGATGAGGCGCTGGCGGTCGGCCGCGCCGACCAGGTCGAGTCGGCGAATCCCGAGCGGGTCCACCACCGTTCGCAGCGCGTGCAACTCCGTCGGCGTGGGTGGGTCGGTGACGCCGGCTGACTCAGCACCCCTGATGTCGAACCCGGTGTTCTCGCGCAGCTCCGGCAGTTCGACGCCCGGATGCAGGCTGCGCAGTACGAGGGCATCGGCGTCCGCGTCGTACTCGAACAGGGCGAGGTCGCTCAATACGAGCGTGCGGCCGGGCTGCAGCCCGTAGGCGCGGCGCAGCTTCGGGTCGTGCCAGGCGCGTCGAGCACTCACCGTCGCGACCTGGGCGGGGGTGTTACGGGTGCTCTGCCGCGGCAGGTAGATCATGAAGTTGGCGTGCAGGTTCGCGACGTCGGCCATTCCGCCCTGACCGGGCAGCCGGATCTTGCGTCCGTCGCGTGCCTGCACCCAGAGGTTGTTGGTGGCACCGCGACCGTCGACCTGGGCGGACCCGACCACCTCATGGGTCACCAGGCCGCGCTGGTAATACCAGTGGTAGGTCTCGTCCCCGCCGGTGTGTGCGGCGGCGAGCTCGTGGTCGAGCTGTTCGTTGGCCGCCAGTGACAACGGCCGTACCTGCGGGTCGACCAAGCCGCCGTTGTGCGACATGAGCAGCAACTCCGGCGCCCATAGGTGCTTGGCCAGCAGGTAAGCCGCTGTCGGTAGCGGGCTGGCCGAGCCGACCGAGCAGATGCTCGACGGTCCGACCGTGCGGGCCAGCACGGCGACCATGAGTTCGTCGACCGAGTACGGCTCGTCGTCCTCGCGGTGGCGCTGCTCGCGCAATGCGTCGCACACCGCTGCGGCCGGCCGGCTCGCGCGCCGGGAGAGGACGCGGCGCTGCTGGTCCGATGCGTGCAGCGCGTCGGGCGGCAGGGCCTGCGTCCCGGCGTCGACGAAGCGGCGCAGCGCACGATGGTCGGCCGGGTAATGCGGCAGGCACGACGTCGGATAAGCCCCGAACGGCGCGTGGGCGATCCGGTGCACGAACGTGCGGGGCAGGACGAACGACCGGGGCGCTCCGAGCCGGCCGCGGGGGACGCGCTCTTCGACGGTGACCAGCACGCGCCTGGCTGCGAACACGGCCGACATGTCCAGCCCCCGCGCACCGGCGATCTCGACGTTGCCGTCGTCGTCGGCGCGCTGGGCGTGCAGGAGCAGCACGTCCAGCGGCAGCGGGGGTACGGCCACCGTGGGCGTCGTCATGCCGTCGGCGAACGGATCGGGGACCGGGCGGCTGAAGCCGGTGGTGAGCGACGAACCGGCCGGCTCCTGCAGAATCTCGAAGGCCAGGTTCTCACCGGCGGCTCGGAAGCCGTTGATCATGCCGAGCGCGGTCCATTCGTCCAGCTCGAGCTCACCGGATTCGACGGCGCGGCGGAACCTCGGCGCCGGGCCGAGGACGTCGAGGCTGGAGAAGCACAGACTCGCCCGGGCGACCAGGCCGCGGTCGAGCAGAATCTCCAGCGGCAACCCGCCGCCCCAGGCGATGTAGTGCAGCTGCCCGGCGCCGGTTTCGGCGAGTTGGAGCAGCGCCGCCACTGGGGCCCGGGTGAAGTGAAAACCGCTCACGCCCAGCCGCGTTCCCGGTGCCACGTCGGCGACCAGCGCGGATACGTCGTCGACCCAAGGCGTGCCGATGGCTGGCGACGTGTCGTTCATGACCGCACCTGCGCAGCGGACGGCGTTTGGCTGCGATGACGTTCGGCGAGCTCACGCAGCTCGGCTTCGATGGCTGCGGCACTGTGCTCGGGTCCTCCCCGGAGCATGCGCACCAATTGCTGGCCGGCCTCGCGCTGGAACTCCGGCCACCAAGGGTCGCGAGGGCGGACGTAGGCGTGTTCGACGCTGGCGCGGGTGGCCATCAGGTAGTGCCGCGTCGCGGAGTCTTGGCCAGGTGCCTCCCAGGCGAGCCGGTTACCCGGTTGGCCGCCGGCGGGTACCAGCACGTCGCGCTGCACGTCCGTGGACATGCACCACGCGGCGAAGGCGGCGGCGTCGTCCACGGCCGAGCTGGACGGGAAGACACCCAGCCCGGCGCCGCCGAGCACGGCACCGCGCGGGACGCCGTCGAGTCCGGGCACGTCGGTGAACGCCAACGGCGGCCGGGCCAGATCGGCGTAACCGAACACGTACGGCACGTACGCGATGCGCCCGTCCTGGCGCATGTGCTCCAGCAGCCGGGGCGGATTCAGGTCGAAGCAGCTCGCATCGACCAGCCGGACCAGCTCGACCAGCATCTCGACGCCGTCGCGGTGCAGCCAGTCCGGAGGGCTTCCGGCCGCGAGGGCGGCGTTGGCCGACAGCGAGATCAGGCTGCACATGGCGTCGCTGGGATACAGCGGCAACGCCACCGACCCGGGGGCTGACGACGCCAGTGCCAGCACGTCGTCCCAGGTGCGGGGGACCTGCGCCCCGAGTGCGCCGAGGCGGGTCTGATGGTGACAGGCCACCTGTGACGTGGTGTCCACACCCAGCGCCCACTGATGACCGGCCCAGCGGTAGCTGGCGTGGCCGGCGCCCATGCTCTCGTCCGCGATGCGCTGCAGCACGCTCGCCGGCAGGACGGTGTCGATCGGCACCAGCGCGCGCCGTTGCGCGATCGCGCCGGTCATCGGGTGGTCCAGGAAAATCAGGTCGTACCCGTCGTCGGCCTCCCACACCGGCTGGTCGTTGAACATCGCCAGCGGACGAGTACCCCAGTGCACGGTCACATCCGGGCGCACCGCGGTGTAGGCCGAAGCGACGGCGGCCATCGGTCCCGTACACCTGGGGTGATCCCAGCACAGGACGCGAAGGTCAACGGTCATCTGCAACTCCACGGTCGAGGGTGCGGAGGGGTGTGGCGTTGGGCTGGGTCGGATGGGTGGTCGGGCTTCGTCCGGGCTGTGGTCGGGGCTTGGCTGGGTTGGGGTCGGGCTGCGGTCGGAGCTGGGCTGTGGTGGTCGGCTGGGGTGTCTGAGTTGGTCGGGAAAAACCTTTTACTAGCGTGGGCGGATCTGTCAACCCTTGCGTTGCTTCGACCGTTGGCGACCTGTGGCCTGACCTGCGCAGATAGCGAAGTAAACGGTTTTTCCTGACAGCGCCGCCAGTGTCCGGCTCCGGCGCCGCGGCGGTCGCACCAGCGACCTCAGCCGGCGTGGTGGTCGTGAAGATCGTCGTGCCGGAAATCGCCGCTATAGTGCGCGTTTGTTCCCACGACGATCTTCACGACCGGGGAAATCGGCTCTGCGGCACACGACGATCTTCACGACCCCCTGAAAACCGGCACCTCCGCACACGACGATCTTCACGACCACCGCGCCAGCGGGCCCGTGGATGGTGCGCGCCGCACGGCGGTTCCGGGATGGTGCGCGCCGCCAGCGGTCCCGCGGATGGTCGCGCGCCGGCGCTCTGGTGAGGTCGTGAAGATCGTCGTGCCGAAAGTTGCCGCTATAGTGCGCGTTTGTTCCCACGACGATCTTCACGACCGGCTGGAAACCGGCACCTCCGCGCACGACGATCTTCACGACCGGCTGGAAACCGGCACCTCCGCACACGACGATCTTCACGACCAGCGAAATCGGCCGAACCCGGGCCAGGTCAGGTGTGCTCCATGAGCACGTATGCGGCCGTGGCGTCATCGTGCTTCTTGATCCGCTTGCCGGTCGGTCCGCGTGGGTCGGTCCCGAAGCGGGCCTCCTCGGCGGCGCGGATCCGGGCGATGACGCCGTACGGCCCCTCGAACCCCAGGTCGTCGAGCAAGTCGGCCCAATCGCCCAGCCCGAGCAACTCGACGTAACGCATCACGCCGTCCGTCACCACCGCGGCACGCCGAACGTCGGATGCGGGCGAAGAGCCGGTGATCGCTTCGTACGGCGCGTCGAGCGAGGTGGAGGCGACCCAGAAGCCGCCTGGACGATTGCGGTGGGCCGCAACGACGTCTGGGGTGTAGCTGGGCAGGTGGTCCAGCCGATCGTCGGTGACGCATCGGACGTCACCGCCGATGTCCAGCACGACCGCCGAGTCGGCCAACACCAGGTGATCGACGGCGTTGCCTCGCCTCCGCAGGATCGCCACCGTCGACGACGGACTGTCGGGATTGTCGAGGTCGCAGGTGGCCTCGTGATCGCCGCGGGTCGCCGCGATGGCATCGGCGAGCACGTCGGTCAGCGGAGCCGAAGTGCCCAGCGTCAGTGGGACGGCGAGGTGGGCGGCAAGATGCTCCACGAGCCAGCGGACGTCGTGGCGGCAACCGCTGTCGACTCCGGCCGGCGCGGTCGCGCCGTCGAGTACGAAAGCCCACGTGGGCCCGGCCACGAGGTAGTCCTCGTTGACGCTGCCCGGCGCGGCGAGCGAGCCGTACCTGACGTCGGCCATGACGCCTATTTTGCCTTGTGAACGTCGGAAAGCGGCCGGTAACGTGCCCGCGCGTGACAATCGAAGTGCGCGAATACGACCCGTCCTGGCCAGAGCTCGCGGCATCGGTGTGTGCAGAGGTCGACGCTGCCTTGCCCGGCGTGTTCCTGGCTATCGAGCACATCGGGAGCACGTCGGTACCGGGCCTGGCCGCCAAGCCGATCATCGACATCATGGCGGCCGTGACCAGCCTGGAGCAGGTCGCCTCCCGCGAGGCCGCCGTGGCGGCCCTGGGCTTCGAGCGGTTCGAGACCGGGATGTCCGACCGCCTGTTCTACCGTCGTCCCGTCACCGAGCCCCGGACGCACCACCTGCACGTCGTCACCACCGACACGTGGAACACCCGGAACGAGCGGATCCTGCGCGACTATCTGCTGGCGCATCCGGACGCGGCTGAGCGGTACGGGGCGCTGAAGAAGACGCTGGCGGACGACGTCGACGACCCGGACACCTACACGCGCGCGAAGACCGACCTGATCCAGGAGTTGGTCGACGCCGCGCGGGCCGAACGCGGCTTGCCGTCGGTGCCGGTCTGGGAAGCGTGAACCGCGGACATCAGGCCATGCGGGTTCGCGCGACTTCCAGCCAGTGCGTCACCGCGTCGGCGTCGAAGTGGCGAATCGCCCAGTCCACCATCCGCAAGCTCAGGTGCGGCTTCGGAGTTCACTGCGGGTCCGTCGTGGTGAGGCGTCCGATGGGGGTGCCACGGTGAGCAACTGTTGACCACTGTGTCAACCCTTTGATCAGCTTTCCGCGAGCTCCGGCACGGTACGGTCACGGGCGGATTCTGGCAGAACGGGCAACGGCCAGGCACTACCGTTGCCGACCGTGAAGGTCCTCGTCGTCGGCGGCAGTGGGTTCCTGGGCCGGGAACTCGTGCGGCAGTCTGCGGCAGCCGGCCACGACGTCGCGGCGAGTTTCCTGTCGCGACCGCCGGACACCGACGGCGCGGACTGGATGCTGCTCGATGTTCGCCGCAGCACGGACGTCGTCGCCGTGGTCGACGCCGTCCGGCCCGATGTCGTGATCAATGCCGCCTACCGTCAACCGGACTGGGAGATCACAGCCGACGGTGCCGCCCACGTGGCGCTGGCGACCGCCGCGATCGGAGCGCGCCTCGTCCACGTCTCCAGCGACGCAGTGTTCTCCGGTGCTGCCATCCACTACGACGAGACGTGTGTCCCCGACCCGATCACGCCCTACGGCGCGGCGAAGGCCGCCGCGGAGACCGCGATCCGGGCGGTGTGCCCGCAGGCCGTGCTCGCGCGCACGTCGCTGATCATCGGAGATGGCGGGTCGGCCCACGAAACCTTCATCCACGCGCTGGCCGCCGGCCGACGGGAGGGTGTGCTGTTCACTGACGAGGTCCGCTGCCCTGTGCATGTCACCGACCTGGCGGCTGCCTTGTTGGAACTCGGTGGCTCGGACCGCCGCGGCGTTCACCACGTAGCCGGAGCCGATGCCGTCAGCCGGTACGAGCTCGGAGTGCTGGTCGCCCGGCGCGACGGTGTCGATGCCGCTGCGCTGCCGGCGGGCCGTCGCCCGGACGCCGGCCCGCCCAGGCCGCTCGACGTGCGATTGGACTGCACGGCGACGCGACGGGTCCTACGCGCTCGGCTGCGCGGTGCGAGGGAATTCCTCGCGCGGCGTCAGGCCGCAGGCTGGACAGCCTCGTAGTTCCCCATGTCGGCAACGATGCCGTGACGCTCGATGAACTCGGCCGGTACGAACGCGGCCTCGCGATGTGCCTGCTCGACGGGGACCTTCGCGGCAGCGAGATCTGCGGCGGAAGACCATTGGACGATCGTGACGATAGCGAAATGCCCGGTGCCTGAATGCTGTTCGAGCAGCACGTCGTCGACGAAACCGTGCTGCTTCCGAAGTATCGAATGAGTCCGACGAATGTGCATCCAGAACTCGTCTCGAACGCCGTCGGGCACGGTGAACTTGTCGACGCGGTAGGTGGCTGGCATGGAGGTCTCCGATCCGGCTGCGCTGAGTCGGCCCTGACGCTAATACCCGAACCGAACTTCAGGTCAACGCCTCCTGATCGCGGGGGGCCATGCTCGCAGCGGCGGACGAGTTGCTCCCTATGGGGATAGAAATGCCGGCAGGGCCATTCCGTCGACTGCGCGAGCTGGCCGCAGCGGTGTGGCTGGACGACGCCGGCGAGGCACGCCGGATCGCGATCCAGAACGCCCGCGGGGAATCGTGGAAGACAGCTAGGGCGTGTCTCATAACCGTTTGAGCCAGATGGTGATGGCTCTCAGGACTGCTCCGCCGCGGTAGTTGCGGGCGAGTTTGTCGTAGCGGGTGGCCAGGCCCCGCCATTGCTTGTCTTCGTTGAAACCGCGTTCGACGACGTTGCGGCCCTTGTAGTCGTGGCGGTCGTAGGTCACGGGTCGGCCGCCGCGGGAGCCGCGTCGCTTGCGGTGCCCTTGCTGGTCGGAGGGCTCGGGGATGACCGAGACGATGTCGCGATCGCGCAGGTGCTGCCGGATAGCGCGAGACGAGTAGGCCTTGTCGCCGCGGACGCGGTCGGGTCTGGTGCGGGGTCTGCCGGGCCCGCGGCGGGCGACGCGGAGGTGGCTCATCAGGATCGGGAACATCGGTGCGTCACCGGCCTGCCCGGGGCCGACGAGCACGACCAGCGGACCGCCCTTGCCATCGACGAGGTGATGGATCTTCGTCGACAATCCGCCCCGTGACCGGCCGATCGCATGATCGGGCGGCTCTTCGCGTGGATTCCTGTAATTCGATTCAGCCCCCTGTGTCGCGAGGGAGGTTCGTCGCGTGCTGATGCGCACGGTTCACCGTGGAGTCCACGCTCACATCCCACACCAACTCGCCCGCAGCGTCCGCGTCGGCGAGCAGTTCGGCATGGATCCTGTCCCAGGTGCCGTCCTTGCTCAACTCGCTGTGACGACGCCACACCGTCTGCCAGGGACCGAACTCAGCTGGCACATCCCTCCATGGCGAGCCGGTCCGGAAGCGCCAGATGATGCCCTCCACGATCGGCCGGTGATCACTGAAGGGCCGCCCACCCTTCGGCGACGCCTTCGGCATCAACGGCTCGATCCGAGCCCACGCAACGTCCGAGAGAACTTGAGTACGCGACACACCCCAAGTCTCAGACGACGATCACCCGAAAGTTACGAGACACGCCCTAGGCCACCACCAATGTCGCGGCGGTTCGGCGTCTCCGTCATCCGTTCTGGCTACGCTGTGGCGTGATCTGCAGTGCTAGATGCTGAGGCTGTTGAGGTCAAGGACGTATTGCCGACACACGTATACCCGGCGGAACCGGGCGCGCATCTGTCCCTCTAGCTCGATCGGCGCATGAGCGAACACTCGAACTGGCCTGAGCCCTTCGGGAGCCGCGAATGCGGTGTCGTCCTCGGCCCATTCTTTATAGACATGCAGGTAGCTGAATCGTTCGTCGAAACCGTTCGCTTGGTACCAGGCGTTCGCCGCCGGGTCTTCCCTGGTCCACGCGTCCAGAGTTTGCGCGTCGCGTCGGCGGAGCTCCGGGAGCGCGGCGTGCAGCAGCCGCGTGGCTGTGCCTGTGCGGGCATGCTCAGGCAGGACAGCGACTGTTTCGATCGTGGCGGCGTCGTCATTGATGCTGACATCGAGGATCCCGACGACGTCGTCGCCGATGACGCTCACGAGCCGGATTGACGGCTCGTCGAGGTGGGGCCGCTCGGTGACGACGTTGTCGTAGTACTGGGTGGAAAAGAAGCTCAGCAACCGGCACCGCAGCCAGCTCTGGGCGTCGGCGTCGTTGTAGGGGCGGATCTGCGCAGAAGGCACCGATGGTCCGATCGTCGCTGGGCAGGCTGCTTTCGTCGGTGTCGGGGTCAGCGGGTTCCGTAGACCTCGATCTCGAAGACGCGGGCGAGTTCGTCGGTCGGACTGGGAGTCGTGAAGCGCAGCCGAACGGTGTCGACACCATCGGCTCCGGCGAGCGGCACACTCACCGGGCTCGCGGCGTTGCCGGACACTTCGCCGAGCAAGGTCCACGTGCCGTCGACTAGCCCCTCGACCTCGAGGGCTTCGACGCGCAACGCATCCGAACCGGATACGCCGCTATAGAGCACCGCGCGGTGGAGCGTGGCAGGCGAACCCAGGTCGATGGTCAGCGTCGGCGTGCGTCGCGACCATCGTGCCTGAGATAGCCGCGATGGTCACGAAGGTCCGCGACATCATGGAGCAGCGCTACCGGCTCGTGGTGTCCGGGCAAGCCAGGCGATCCGACTTCGAGCCGCTGTTGGTGTTCCTCGACGAGTGGACGGATTTCCGCG
>NZ_DAHVSH010000151.1:0-8114 GCF_027324685.1 Haloactinopolyspora sp. | reverse complement strand
CGACCGCGTCGTGTTCATCGCGCGGCTGCGCCAGACGGACATGCCGATCCGCGACATTCAGCGCTACTTCGACCTGGTCGCGCAGGGACCGTCCACCGAGCCCGAGCGGCTGGCACTCATGAGGGCCCAGCGCGACGCCGTGCGCGCCCAGCTCGACGCGCTGCAGAAGGCACTCGACGTCGTCGAACACAAGATCACCCTGTACGGCCGCGGCGAGGGCTGCTGACGTGTCGGTGCCACGACGTTCCCTCGGCCGCTCCGGCCTCACCGTCTCCGCGCTCGGCCTGGGCTGCATGGAGGATGCGGCTCGCCGGCGGGTGAGCGCTACGCGGACATGAGTTTCGTCGCCGGAGCTTCACCGCAGCGGTGAGCACCCGGCATCTCGTGATCGTTTCATCGGGCGGCGGCGCGAGGGGCGGCGTACTGCAGCCGACGCCAGCCCAGGAGGACGCACACGGCGAAGCCGAGGGCGTTCGCCAAGCCGTGGGTGGCGGCCATCCAGGTCAGCGACAGGTGCGGCACCGCGTCCCACACCTGCCCGGCCGCCCAGCTCAACGCCAGCGCCATGGTGACCACGAGCACCGCCGCCCCGACCAGGAACAGCGCCCGCACACCGGCCTT
Source organism: Haloactinopolyspora sp. (assembly GCF_027324685.1). Lineage (NCBI taxonomy): Bacteria > Bacillati > Actinomycetota > Actinomycetes > Jiangellales > Jiangellaceae > Haloactinopolyspora > Haloactinopolyspora sp. The sequence goes on along the minus strand of NZ_DAHVSH010000151.1, from coordinate 7,493 downwards.
GCTGGTCGTCGGCGCCACGTCGCGCCACAACGACCACGCCAGCAGCCACATGCCGGCAGTCAGCACGATGGCGCCGATCAACTCAACGGCATCACTGGTGAAGTAGCCGAGGAAAACCACCCCGATACCTACGGGCACGGTCCACGCCGCCAGGCGCGCGGCCACCGATCCCACCACCGCCGCGGCGAGCGCCGCCACGAGAGCGGCGGCGAACCCGGCGAAGTGGAAGTGCGCGACCGTCAGCGCCAGCGTCGTCATCCCGAAACCGAGCAGCTCATAGCCGCCGCGCTCGGCCACCAGGCTGCTCCCTGCGACCACCGGCGCCACCATGGCGGTCAACACCGCGACCTCCACGGCGATCGGGCGACGACGTCCAGCCCGCACGATCTCGATCAGTCGCACCAAGGCCAAGACCGCGAGCCACCCGGTGACCGCGGCGTAATAGCTGGCCAAGGCGACGGCGAACGGACCACGATCGAGCAGCAGCGAAACCGCACCCGCCACGCCCGCCAGGGGCCACACCTGGCTGATCGGGCCAAGGCGGCCTCGATCGTCGTCCATGAGCCGCAGCCCCAGCGGGACCACGACGACCATGCCGACAGCCACGATCACTCCGACCAACGCCGTCACGAGCCTGACGTTACTCAGCGGGCCGTACGGTGGTGCACGGAGGTCGGGAGAGGAGATCCGGATGTCGGTGGAGACGAACGTGGAGGCCAACCTTGCGGCCGTGCGGGCGCGGGTGGCTGAGGCTTGTCGCGCGGCCGGGCGCGCCCCTGAGGACGTCCAGGTCCTGCTGGCCACCAAGACCGTCCCGGCCGACCGGATCGCCGTCGCCGTACGGGCCGGCGCCCGCCTTATCGGTGAGAACCGCGTCCAGGAGCTGGCAGAGAAGGACGCGGAGCTGGCCGGTCTGCCGTGCGAACGGCACTTCATCGGGCACCTGCAGACCAACAAGGTCAACCAGGTCCTGCGGTACGTGTCATGCATCCAGTCCGTCGACAGCGTCGACCTCGCCGACCGCCTGCAGCGTCGGCTCGAGCGGCTCGATGGCACCGTCGAGGTGCTGATCCAGGTGAACACCTCCGGCGAGGCCAGCAAGTTCGGACTCGCCCCTGGTGACGCTCTGGACGCGCTGCGCGACGTCGCCAAACGCGACCGGCTGACGGTTCGTGGGCTGATGACCATCGGGCTGCTGTCCACCGAGCCCGAGCAGGTGCGGTCCAGCTACCGCGCCTTGCGCGACATCCGCGACCGGGCCCGCGACGTCACGGGTCTCGAGTTGCCGGTGTTGTCGATGGGCATGAGCTCAGACCTCGAGCTGGCTGTCGCCGAGGGATCGACGATGGTCCGCGTCGGCTCCGCGGTCTTCGGCGCCCGGCGCTGACGAGCGACGCTGCTGCGCGCGATGAGCCGGCAGGTACAGCGGCGCGGCGACCGCCAGGACGACAGCGCCGGCGACCATGGCCGTCTGTACCGAGACCGCGTCGGCCAGGGCCATCAGCACGATGCCGCCGACCGCGCCCGCCGGCTGGGCGACCATCGAGTTCAGCGACACCACGCTGGTGCGATGGGCGCTGGTCACTTCGCGGTGCAGCAGGGTCATGTGCATCGGGTTGGCCGCACCGTGCACGACGTAGGTGGCGAAGTAGGCCGTCACCAAACCGACGGGGCCGGCGAAGGCCGCCATGGCGACCACGGTCCCGCCTTGCACCACCCGCATCAGCGCAGCCGTAAGCGGTACGCCCAGTCGCCGGGACAGCAGCGGGACCATCGCCGCGCCGAGGGCCGAGCATCCCCACGCCGCCGACGCGGCGGGACCCATGATCGCAGCGGCGTCGTCGGGGCTGCCGAGGACTTCGGTGAGCCGCACCGGCATCAGCGACTCGAACGTGACCATGCCGAAGCCCCAAAACAGCTCGACACAGATCAACGCGGTGAGCACCCGGGAGCGGCGCAGCAGACCGACGCTGCCCGCGATCACGCTCGGTACCTCGCGGACCGAGGAGCGTACCCCGGCCCACCCGCGCTTGCGGTTGACCTCACTCATCAGCGCCGCCGCGGCGACGACTGCGACCGCCTGCATGATCAACGCGGCCAGGACCGGTACGGCCAAGGCCTCCACCCCGGGCAGCGGATCGAGGGCGATCAGCGCTCCGGACAGCAGCGCCCCCAGAGCGACCGCCGCGCCCAGCACGGCGCCGCCGCCGGCGAGCCCGCGGGAGATGTCGGCGTCCGGGTCGTGCGCGAGGGTCGCATCCACGTACCAGGCTTCCAGCGGACCGCTGTCCAGCGCCCGGTACAGCCCTTGCAGCCCGTAGGCGATGGCAAAGGCGACGAAGGTCTCGGCGGTGAAGATCAGCCCCAGCACGGCGATGTTGATGACACCGGAAGCGATGACGACTGGACGCCGGCCCAGGGAGTCCGACAGCCCGCCGGTCGGCAGCTCCATGGCCAGCACGACGAAGCCTTGCGCGGCGACGACCATACCGACCTGCGACAGTGACAGGCCGCGGTCCAGCGGCAGCAGCGTGACGATCGGGATCATCAGGCCGGTGGGCAGCCAGCGCAGCCCGTGCAGCACCAGATACCGGCGACGGGCCTGCCGCGGGTCGAGGTGGGTCAAGGTCGCTCCTCTTTCGACGGAATCGCGAGCAGGTACGTGAAGACCCGGGCGGCTTCGGGATCGTCAGCGGGCCGGGGGTTCTCCGCGTAGCGCTTGATGACGGTCCAGAGCTCCTCGGACATGGCGCGCACGTCGTCGGCGCGGAGGAACAGCGCCACGTCGGACACCTCGGACGCGTTGAGCCACTCAGGGCTCCACTCCTCCTGCTCCCACCGCTGGAGGTGATCGATCATGAGGCGCACCTGCTGCTGCCGGATGACCGAAGCCGCGGTCCGGCCCGCTTCGCTGTCGGCGAAGTCGCCGGTGCGCCAGCTCGTCACGTCGTGCGCGGCACGCCAACGGCGTTCCCGTCTGGACGGCTGCGTCTCATCCTCGACCACGAAGCCGAAGCGCTCGAGCTGACGCAGGTGGTACGACGTCGACCCACTGGATTCCCCGAGGTGGCGAGCCAGTTCGGAGGCTGTGGCCGGGCCGTTGAGGCGCAGCCGGCCGAGCAGCTTCATCCGGAGCGGATGGGCGAAGGCACGCAACGTCTCGACGTCGTCGATGTAGCGGCGAGAAAGAGCCATGATCGACAGCCTAGAACTGCAAACGATTCTTTGCAAATATTTCTTTGCAGTTATCCCTTTCGCGAGTGGGGAACAACGTCGGATACCGTGCGTTGTCGCAGGAGAGGCAGCGGCAGTTGGAAGAGACGAGGAGCATCATGGCCCCATCCGCGAACGGGACGTCACGCCGTCTGGTCGTCGTGGAGTCCCCGGCGAAGGCCAAGACCATTGCCGGGTACTTGGGTGACGGCTACACGGTGGAGTCCTCGTTCGGCCACATCCGGGACCTGCCGTCCAAGAAGACGGACGTTCCCGCAGCTCACCGTGAGCGGTACGGAAACCCGGTGGGTGTCGACGTCGAGGGCGGCTTCGAGCCGCTCTACATCGTCCCTGCCGGCCGGGCCAAAGATCAGGTCAAGAAACTCAAGTCGCTGCTCAAGGACGCCGACGAACTCCTGCTCGCCACCGATGAGGACCGCGAAGGCGAGGCGATCGCCTGGCACCTGCGCGAGGAGCTCAAGCCCAAGGTGCCGGTACGGCGCATGGTCTTCCACGAGATCACGCGCGACGCCATCCGGGCCGCGGTCCAGAACCCCCGCGACATCGACGAGAACCTCGTCGACGCCCAGGAGACCCGTCGTATCGTCGACCGCCTCTACGGCTACCAGATCTCGCCGGTGCTGTGGCGCAAGGTCATGCAGGGCCTCTCGGCCGGCCGCGTCCAGAGCGTAGCCACCCGGCTCGTCGTCGACCGCGAACGCGAGCGGATGGCGTTCCGTCCCGCGTCGTACTGGGACCTCACCGCCACCCTGCAGACGGCTTCGGCAGAATCCGCCCAGTCGAGCGAGGACCCGAGCGCCTTCGAGGCCAAGCTGATCAGCGTCGACGGCGCCAAGGTCGCCACCGGCCGCGACTTCGACGCGCATGGGCAGGTCAAGGCGCGCGGCAACGTCGTGGTTCTGGATCAACCCCGTGCCGAGGCCCTGGCCTCCGCCTTGACCGATGCGCCGTTCGAGGTCCGCTCGGTCGAGGCCAAGCCGTACACCCGTAAGCCCTACGCACCGTTCCGCACCACCACGCTGCAGCAGGAGGCCTCGCGCAAGCTCGGCTACGGCGCAGCCCGCACCATGCAGGTGGCCCAGCGTCTCTACGAGAACGGGTTCATCACCTACATGCGTACCGACTCCATCACCCTGTCCGACGCCGCGCTGTCGGCGGCCCGGGCCCAGGTCGCGGAGTTGTACGGCCCGCAGTACCTGCCCGACGCTCCGCGCAAGTACACCAGCAAGGTGAAGAACGCGCAGGAGGCGCACGAAGCGATTCGCCCGGCCGGCGACACCTTCCGCACCCCCGGCGAGACCGGTCTGCGCGACGACGAATACCGCCTGTACGAGCTGATCTGGATGCGTACCGTCGCCTCCCAGATGCGCGACGCCAAGGGCGAGACCCTCACCGTCCGGGTCGGGGCCACGGCCAGCAGCGGCGAGACCGTCGAGTTCAGCGCGTCCGGGCGCACCATCACCTTCCACGGCTTCCTCAAGGCCTACGTCGAGGGTGCGGACGACCCCGAAGCCGAGCTCGACGACCGGGAACGCCGCCTGCCGCACCTCACCGAGGGGCAGAGCCTCACCGCAGCCGGTCTCGAGGCCGAGGGCCACACCACCAAGCCGCCGGCCCGCTACACCGAAGCCAGCCTGGTCAAGGAGCTCGAAGACCGCGAGATCGGCCGGCCGTCCAAGTACGCCGCGATCATCCGCACCATTCTCGACCGGGGGTACGTGTTCAAGCGGGGCAACGCGCTCGTCCCCGCGTGGCTGGCCTTCGCCGTCGTGCGGCTGTTGGAGAAGCACTTCACCCGGCTGGTCGACTACGAGTTCACGGCGAAGATGGAGGACGTGCTCGACGACATCGCCGCCGGTCGAGCAGATCGAGCCGCCGAGCTGGCCCAGTTCTGGCACGGCGACGACTCCGTCGAGGGCCTCAAGCAACTGGCCGACAACCTCGGTGAGATCGACGCTCGCGAGATCTCGTCGTTCCCCATCGGCGAGGGCATCACCGTGCGGGTGGGCCGCTACGGTCCGTACGTCGAGGATGCCGACGGCAACCGCGGCAGTGTCCCGGAGGACTTGCCGCCCGACGAGCTCGATCCGGCCACGGCGCGGGAGCTGATCAACCGCGGCAACGGCGATCGCGAACTGGGCGTCAACCCCGAGACCGGGCGCACGGTCGTCGTGAAATCCGGGCGGTACGGCCCGTACGTCACCGAAGTCCTGCCCGACGACGCTCCCAAGGGGACCAAGCCGCGGACGGCCTCGCTGTTCAAGTCGATGTCGGTGGACACGGTGACCCTCGAGGACGCGCTCAAGCTCCTCACGCTGCCGCGCACCGTGGGTAGAGACGCCGAAGGCACCGAGATCGTGGCGTCGAACGGCCGGTACGGCCCCTACGTCAAGAAGGGCTCGGACACCCGTTCCCTCCCCGACGAGGAGTCGCTGTTCACCATCACGGTGGACGAGGCGGAGAAGTTGTTCGCCCAGCCCAAGGGTCGCCGCGGCGCGCGGGCGGCCACTCCGCCGCTGCGCGAGCTCGGCGCCGACCCGACCACCGGCAAACCGCTGGTCGTCAAGGACGGCCGATTCGGCCCGTACATCACCGACGGCGAGACGAACGTGACCGTCCCACGCGGCACGCCCGTCGAGCAGTTGACGCACGAACGTGCCGTGGAGCTGATGGCGGAGAAGCGAGCGAAGGGACCCGCGCCGAAGAAGCGCGCCAGGTCTCGCGCGAAGTCCTGATCTGCACACGTAGGCTCGGTCGGCATGACGACCCATGCCTGCGAGGTCAATGACCTCACCGCGTCCTGGCTGGCGCGCACGTCCGGTACCGGCGTGCTCTCCGGGGCAGGGCTGTGGCCGTTGCTCGCCGTGCTGGCGGCCTCGGCGGACGAACCGGGACGCACGGAGCTCGCGGAGGCCGCACACGTCCGTCCGGACGAGGCGATGGACGCCGCCCGCAACGTGCTCGAGGTGCTGGACAGCCTCGACGGCGTCGACGCCGCGCTCGGCTTGTGGGCGCAACAGGCAGCGCAGGTCAGCCCGCACTGGCGCGACCGGTTGCCGCCGGGAACCTTCGGTGAGCTGACCGGCGACGCCGAAACCGACCAGCCGATGCTCGACCGGTGGGCCGGCGAGCGCACCCGGGGACTGATCGAGCGGTTCCCGGTGCAGGCCGGCCCGGAGCTCATGCTGACCCTGGCCACCGCACTCGCGCTGCGCACCACGTGGACCCGCAAGTTCACCGACGAGCCGCTGCGGCCCGACGACGGCCCGTGGGCTGGTCGCGAGCTGGCCGGGCTGAACCGTTCGACGCCGGAACTCGACGATCTACGCGCGCTGTCGACGAGCGCCGGCGCGCTGACCATGACGCGCGTTGCTGGCGACAACGGGCTCGACGTTCATCTGGTCCTGGGTGAGGACGGCCGCGGCCCGGACGAGGTCATGCCGGCCGCGGTGACGGCGCTGACTCCTCGCGAAGGCACCGACGTTGCGGCGCGTGACGGCTCGCAGCTCCTGGCCGACGGCGACGTCGACAGCTGGCCGGGGTTGTCGGTCGTCAAAGCCACCAGGACCAGCTTGAAGCTGAACACCGTGCGCTTCACCGTCCGGTCCGACCACGACCTGCTGGAGCAGGCGTCCACATTCGGCCTGGAAACCGTGAGCCGGAACGACCGCGACCACTTCCCCGAGATCGGCCCCGTACCGCTGCGCGTCGACCAGGCTCGGCAGTCCGCGGTCGCGATCTTCTCCGCGACCGGGTTCGAAGCGGCCGCTGTCACGGCGATCGGGCTGCGGGCGGTGTCGATGCCGTCCTACAACGCACGAGCGCTGCGGGTGAGGTACGACCGCCCGTTCGGGTTCGTCGCCGTGCATCGTGACAGCGGTCTGGTGCTGTTCGCCGGATGGGTCGACACCCCGGCCGCGTGGGAGCCGCCCAAGAGGTGAAGCGCGAGCTTCTGGGACATTACGGGCGAGTGCTCTTGCGCGATCATCACTCCCAGCTGACGATCATGAGGCACCTCCGGCGTCGCAGCGCCGCCAGCACCTCATGATCCCCCCGAGCACAACCGCTTAGGCGCAGCCGCCACCGCGTCGCCCGCGAACGACACCCGGACACGCGCTCGCTCTACGCGACGAGTTCGCGTGCTCGTGAAGGTCCGGGCTCGCGCGCCGGATCACCGTCCCAGGCTGAGCCGCCCCCGGCATGCGCTGCCCGATTCGCCGCGCGGGCGGACATCCGGCGACGGGTGCGCGAGATGGTGT